>VXPJ01000144.1 GCA_009839635.1 Pseudomonadota bacterium | reverse complement strand
CAGTTATTTTGCCCGTGGAACCGCTTTGGGAAAAAAGCCACGCTGGCGGACTTCGCGGTACGCCACCAGCTGGATTCGCCCGAACTTATCAGACTATTTGCATGGAGCGAAGATGACTTCCTGTACAAAACGCAAGGATCTGCAATCCGCAGAATCGGTTATGAGTGCTGGCTCAGGAACCTCGCTGTGGCCCTGGGTAATGCCGAGTCCACTGCAGAGGTCATTCAGGCACTGAAAGCGAGGCAGCATCATTCGAGCGAGCTGGTTCGCGAGCATGTCGCCTGGGCCTTGGAGCAACATGCTGCCCTGTGAGACCGGATTCAGGACTCCGGTGATCTGGATTCAGGCATGTTTCCTGTAGTAATCCAGCAACGCACGCGTTGCAGGGTCGAGACCCTGCACTGAATCCCGGGACCGCAGGCTCTCAAGCAGGCATTCGGCCAGATTCTTGCCCAGTTCAACACCCGGCTGATCAAATGAGTTGACATTCAGGACAATGCCCTCGACAAATACCTTGTGTTCGTACAGAGCCAGTAACTGACCCAGACTGTGCGGGGTAAGCTCCCTGAGCAAAATCGTGTTGCTGGTGCGGTTGCCGGGAAACACCCTGTGCTCGGCATACGCTGTCTGGGCACGGGCCTGGGCTTCTTCCAGTGTCTGGCCATGCATCAGGGCGCGGGCCTGTGCAATCATGTTGGAGAGCAGCATTTCATGCTGGGAGCGGTTGGAGTGCCCGGCTCGCACAACGCCGATGAAATCGCAGTGCACTACATGGCTTCCCTGGTGCAGATACTGGAAAAACCCGTGCTGTGCGTTCGTGCCGACATCCCCGAAAACCATGGCAGAACCTGGTACGTCCAGTGCACGACCGCCCCGGTCCACACATTTGCCGTTGCTTTCCATCTCCAGTTGCTGCAGATATCCCGGCAGATAACGCAAGCGCGTATCATACGGCAGGACAACCTGCGCAACCGTGCCCATGAAATGCTGATTCCATATGCCCAGCAAGGCGAGCAGCAGCGGCACATTCTGCTTTGGAGAAGCAGTCCGGAAATGGTAGTCCATCTCCCTGGCACCCAGCAGCAGTTGCCTGAATGCCGGCATGCCGAGGTAAAGCACGATACCGAATCCGACAGCAGACCATACTGAAAAGCGCCCGCCCACAGAATCCCATACCGGCAGCATCTGGGATTCTGGAATCCCCCATGCGCTGGCCCGTTCGGGCCTGGAGGTCACGGCAACAAAATGCCGTGCAATCCCTGGGTCCGCAATGCCGTTCTGCAAGAGCCAGTTTTTTGCAGCCTGTGCATTGGCCAGGGTTTCCGCTGTTGCAAAGCTTTTCGATGCGATGATGAAAAGCGTGTTACCCGCTTCCCGTCCCTTCAGCACGCAGTTGATTTCCCTGGCATCCGCATTGGCTACGAAATGCATGCTCAGGCCGGCCTGAGCATTATCACTGAACGCATCACATACCAGCCGGGGGCCCAGCTGAGAACCCCCTGTGCCCAGATGGACCACATCCGTGAAACCCTGCTCGTGGATTTCTTCGGCAAGTGCCCCCATGCGTTCCAGTGTCCGACTCTGCAACCCTCCCGGCTCACCGGACGCGGGATCCGGATCACGGAGTGCCGTGTGCTGGACGGGCAGGTTCTCCGTCAGGTTGATGGGTTCGCCGGAAAACATCCTGTCACGCCAGGACTTGACTTCGCATTCCGAAGAAAGGTCGAGGAGCCTGTCTACCGTCTTATCGCAGATGCGGTTTCTGGAGAAATCAAACAGGAACTGCTCCAGTTCCCGTGAAAACGTCTCAAACCGCAACGGATCCTGCTCAAACCAGTCACGCAAGCTGCGTTTCTCGATTTCCTGTGCATGGGAGCGAAGCGCCTGGTAGGAAGCCAGTTCTGGAAGGGGTCTACGCATCGCCTTCTCTGCCATACGGCCAGTACATCATCCGCCGCAAGGCAAGTCCCCACCTGTGCAAGAGAACGCGATGGACAGGGGGAGCGGACCGCTCATTCAGCCAGACCGCACCAATATGTTGTCGATCAGCCGCGCCTTGCCAAGCCAGGCAGCTGCCAGAATGACGATGTAGTCAGCTTCATAGGCGGCGTTTTCGAGTGTTTCGGCATCCCGGATGGCTACGTAATCCGGGCGAAACCCTGCCCGTTGCAGTCGCTCGGTGGCCTGGGATTCCATTTGCGAAAATGTGCGCAGACCGCTTTTGATTCGCTCGCCCACACGGACCAGCTCGGCATACAGTTGCGGGGCTATGGCGCGCTCCTGCGGGTCAAGATAGGCATTGCGAGAACTGAATGCCAGACCGTCATGCTCGCGCTGGGTCGGCACCTGCTCAATCTCTATTGCCAGCCCCAAATCCCTCACCAGTTGCTTGATGATGAGCAGTTGCTGATAGTCCTTCTCTCCGAATACCGCCACGTCGGGGTCTGCCATGTGGAACAGCCGGCTCACCACCTCAGCGACACCGTCAAAAAATCCCGGCCGAAACTCCCCGCACAGCTGCCGGTAGAGCGGATTCACAGGCAGGCTTTTTTGAACGCGGTGTTGCTCGGCGTAGACTTCTGCATGTTCCGGCATGAACACCAGGTCGGTATTCTCACAGCGCAAGGCATCCAGGTCTTCTCGGGGAGTCCTCGGGTAGGCAGCCAGGTCCTCCTGACGGTCAAACTGCAGGCTGTTGACGAAAATGGTGCACACGATCTTACTGCCACAGCGGGCAGCATGCCTGACCAGCGCGAGATGCCCCTCGTGCAGGTTTCCCATGGTGGGCACCAGCACAATGCGCTCGCCCTGCGACTTCCACAAAGAAATCTGCTGGCGCAAGTCAGCCACTGTCGCGACGGTTTGCATGGTCCGGTTTGATGCAATCAGGACTTCAATGGAAAACCACAACTTTTCACAGCGTCCACATATGCGCGGATGGCCGATGGAATGTCGTGTGTGTCGGCAAGGAAATTTTTCGCAAATTTCGGCGTAATGCCCCGGGTGATGCCCAGCACATCGTGCAGCACCAGAATTTGCCCGTCGCAATCCTGTCCGGCACCGATACCGATGACCGGTATGGAGCTACTGCTTGTGATCCGCCGGGCCAGCGTTTCGGGGATGCATTCGAGCAGCAGCATATCGGCACCCGCAGCCTGCAGGCTTTCCGCACTTCTCAGCAAATCATCTGAACTTTTTTGGTCGTTGCCCTGCATGGAATATCCGCCGAGCTTGTGAATATACTGCGGGCGCAACCCCAGGTGCGCACACACGGGGATACCGCATTCGCTCAGTTCCTGCACGATGCTTGCCTGACGGACCGAGGCTTCCAGCTTGACCATCTGAGCACCTCCCAGCTGGATCAGGTCCGTCGCATTGTCCAGGGCCTGCTGCACACTGGTGTACGTCATGAAGGGCATGTCGGCGATTACAAAGGCATGCCGGACTGCCGAAGTGACGCACTGGCTGTGATAGACCATGTCGTCCATGGTCACGGATACCGTGCTCTCACGGCCCTGTATGACCATGCCCAGGGAATCACCGACCAGAATCACATCAACCCCCGTCGCATCCAGCACGGCGGCAAAGCTCGCATCATAGGCGGTCAGGCAGGCAATTTTCTCAGCTTGCGACTTCATGGCCTGCAAGCGCTTCAGGGTGATGCTTTTGGCGGGATGATGGACACTCATAAGGCGAACCGGGTACTCATGAATTCAGCTGGCGAACGGCAGTGGATTGAAATAGCGTTTCCCTGCCGTGGTGTCCAGGATCTGTTGCAGCAGTTGCTGGTAGTCCTTCTCGCTGTTGATGAAATCGATTTCGCTCGCGTTCACGATCAGACAGGGGGCGTCGACATAGTTGTAAAAGAATTTTGCATAGGCCGCATTTAACTGCTCCAGATAGGCGGATCCAATCAGGCGCTCGTACCCCCGCTTGCGTTTTCGTATGCGTTGCAGCAGGACTTCCACTGGGGCTTGCAGATACACCACCAGGTCCGGCTTGGGAGCATCAATTGTCAGGTAGGAGTACACCTGCTTATACAGTTCATATTCGCTGGCATTGAGAGTGATCTGCGCAAACAGCTGGTCTTTTTCGATCAGGAAATCGGATACCCGGACCGGTGAAAAGATATCGGCCTGCCTGAATTCCTGCAACTGCTTGGTCCGTCGCAGCAAAAAAAACAATTGTGTGGACAGGGCTGCTTCCCTGGGGTTCTGGTAGAACTGCTCAAGAAAGGGATTTTCATCCGCCTGCTCAAGCAGCAGGTATGAGCCAAACTCATCGCCAAGGCGTTGCGCCAGACTGGTCTTGCCGACACCGATGGATCCTTCGATGACGATGTATTTAAGGTTGTGCTCCGACATCCGGGGTCGCTATCCTGGTTAACTGGTACGCGGGAAGCTTGTCAATCAATTCACGCAGGCTGCCCTTGCCGGGGATCACGAGATCCCCCTCTATCTCTTGTAAGGGAATCAATACGAATTCCCGATCACTTATGCCGGGATGCGGTATCTGAAGCTCTTTTGTATGCATCTGCAGGTCCCCGTACAGCAGGATGTCCAGATCAAGCGTTCTCGGGCCCCAGCGTTCTTCCGTTCGCACACGCTGATGCTGCTGCTCAATTTCCTGCAGAATGGCCAATAACTCCATAGGGTAGAGGTCCGTGGAAATCTTGGCAACTGCATTGACAAAATCGGGTTGCCCGGCCATTCCCATGGGCTGGCTTCTATACAGACTCGAACTTCGTAGCAACTGGATGTCAGGCAGTTGCTGCAAGGTCTGCATGGCACGCGGGAGCTGCTTTTCAGGACTCTCCAGATTGCTGCCCAGACCGATGTATGCCAGCATGGTTCAGTTCCCGGGTCCGTGCTTCAGGCCATGTGTGCCTAGTGGTAGGTCTTGGACCGGGGCCGGTAGAGCGTCTTGCCCGCCTTGCCACCTGACGAACGTGCCATTTTCTTTTGCATGACCGGTTCGGCCGCCTGAAACACCGTCCACCATTCACACAACTTGTCCACCGGCTCTCCTGCACCGGCACGCAGGCACAGAAAATCATAGGCCGCACGGAAACGGGGATGATGGTACAGGCGAAACGCCTGCTTGCCGCGCTTGCGGTAAAACCGGTACTGCAATTCCCAGACATCGCGTATCGGAAACCCCAGTCTTTTCGGGATCGAGGTGTAGGGCAGTTGCGAGAGGATAGTGTCTTTCATGGCGGCTTCGCGCGCGACCTTGGGAGACAGGCCTTCCAGTTCCAGTTGCCGGGCCAGCCCCTGCATCGGCCCCCACAAGAAGACGGCGTACAAGAACGAGGGGGTGACCGGTTTGCCTGCACGGATTCGCTCATCCGTGTTTTGCAAGGCTCCGTAGACCAGGTCACTGAACCTCTTCTGTGACGGGTCCTGCAGTGCCTTTTCGGTCAGCGGCAACAGGTACTTGAACAGACCGGAGTCGCACAATGCCTGGAAGGTCTGTACCGCATACCCGCCGTGAAACAGCTTGAGCATCTCATCAAACAGCCTTGCAGGCGGCACTTCAGTCAGCAGATAACCCAAACGGTCAATGGCGGCCTTCGCCTGTGCCTCGATCCCGAACCCCAGCTTGGCGGCCAGGCGTACGGCACGCAGCATGCGCACCGGGTCTTCACGAAAGCGCAATTCCGGGTCACCGATCACCCGCAACAGCTTGGCGTCCAGATCCTGGCGACCCTCCACCAGGTCGAGCAGTTGTCCTGCCTCGGGATCGTAGTACAGGGCATTGACCGTGAAATCCCTGCGAAATGCATCTTCCTCGATGCTTCCGTAGGTATTGTCGGCGAGAATGCGGCCCTGCTTGTTGACATGCGCGCGTCCGGCCGCACGAAATGTTGCAACCTCCACGTACCCCCGGGAAAAATATACATGCACGATGCGGAAACGCCGACCAATGATGCGGCTGTTTTCAAACTGTCTGCGCACGTCTTCGGGATGCGCATCGGTCGCGATATCGAAGTCCTTGGGTGAAAACCCCAGGAGAAGATCGCGGACACCGCCGCCGACAAGGTAGGCCTGGAATCCTGCCGCATGCAGTCCCGAAATCACACGCAGGGCGTCGCGGTTGATATGTGAGGTATCAATATCGACACGTGCGCCGCGATTTGGATTCGCCCGGCGCCGATCAGTTGCAGAAGGCTTCATGGAACAAGATGATCTTCTTAGGGAGTGTGCATTGCGCAATATACCACCGGATCCAGCCTCTGGCACATGTAAAACGGGTAAAACCGACATCCGGATCCGCGTCTCAGGCCATCCTGGCAGGTCATCTCAGCGAACGTACTCAAGCTCGACCGACGACCTGGTATCACTTCCAAATGCCCTCCAGAATCCCATCCATTAGCAAAATCGATTAATACATTCGGGAAAATGAATTAGAAAACTCCATGCCAGTACAATATAAATGCAACACGAATTGGCAATAATAAAGATCTGATAACCACAAGGAGACAATTTCATGACCGAAGTGAGTAAATGTCCCGAAAAGCTCGTGTTGGAGAACAATGCAGCTGAGGGCGGCACCACGAACAGGGATTGGTGGCCGAGCCAGTTGAACATCAACCTCCTGCACCAGCATTCCCCCCTATCGAGTCCGACGAAGAAGGATTTCAACTATGCAGAGGCTTTCAAGAGTCTTGACTACAACGCACTGAAAAACGACCTTGTTGAACTGATGACAACGTCCCAGGACTGGTGGCCGGCAGACTATGGCCACTACGGGCCCCTGTTTATTCGCATGGCGTGGCATGGAGCCGGCACCTACCGTATCGGCGATGGCCGCGGCGGCGCGGGCACCGGCAACCAGCGTTTTGCCCCGGTCAACAGCTGGCCGGACAATGGAAATCTCGACAAGGCCCGCAGACTGCTCTGGCCGATCAAGCAGAAGTACGGCAACAAGATCTCC
>VXPJ01000111.1 GCA_009839635.1 Pseudomonadota bacterium | reverse complement strand
GCGGCTCCCGCCCCCCCACACTCCCCACCCGCCCCCCCACGGCCTGTAGTATGGCAAGGAGAGTTTTCTGCATGGACACATTTTCGCAGTTGCGCTTGCTCTAAGGCAATTGCCGCGATGTGTTGGTGTCTGGAGGCATCCGCGTGGGTGTCGCAAAGGTTCTTACGATCCGGTGGGCCGACAGGTACAATCTACGCATTTGAGATCGGGAGGGATGCGTTGATCGCATTGAGGAGGCTCACACTGGCATGATCCACAGCGCGTTACACATGCACGTTTTGACCCCCGGCAGGAGGCGGTGGGACCATGCGGGTTGCTGAAGTCAATCAGGAGGATTTGAAGCCGTTCATTGCCGGGTTGCCCAAGGCCGAACTGCACATGCACATCGAGGGCAGCCTGGAGCCCGAGATGATGTTCGCGTTGGCCGAGAGGAACGGTGTGGACCTCAGCTTCAAGTCGGTGGAGGAAACACGCGCCGCCTACAATTTCGGTTGTCTGCAGGAATTCCTAGACCTGTTTTTTCAGGGCATGGCGGTGCTGTGCAGCGAACAGGATTTCTACGATCTTACCTGGGCCTACTTCAAGCGGGCTCATGCTGACAACGTGCGCCACGCAGAAAAGTTCTTTGATCCACAGGGCCACACCTGCCGCGGGATTGACTTCGAGACCGTGTTGCGCGGTATCCAGCAGGCCCGTGCCGATGCCGAGCGAGAGCTTGGAATTACCTCCGAACTGATCATGTGTTTCTGGCGGCACCTGTCCGAAGAGGATGCCTGCAAGACGCTGGAGTTGGCCAAGCCCTTTCGTGAAGGGATCGTGGGCATCGGTCTGGATGCTGCCGAGCAGGACAACCCGCCGCGCAAGTTCGCATCGGTCTACAAACAGGCCCGCGAGCAGGGCTATCGGCTACTCGCGCATGCTGGTGAAGAGGGCCCGGCCTCCTACGTCGAGGAGGCGATCGATCTCCTCAAGGTGGACCGCATCGATCATGGCAATGCCACACTGGATGACCCGGAGCTCACACGACGCATCGCAGGCGAAGGTACGGTGCTCACTGTGTGCCCCCTGTCGAATGTCAAACTTGCAGTGGTCGACGAGATGCATCGTCATCCTCTGAAGACCATGCTGGAACACGGACTGGCAGTGACCGTCAACTCGGATGATCCGGCCTATTTCGGCGGCTATGTCAACGACAACTATGTGGCGGTCCAGCAAGCGCTGGGACTGACGGTGGACGAACTGCACCGCATCGCTCGCAACTCATTCAACGGCGCCTTTCTCGATGAATATGCGAAGGCGGCCCACTTGGATGAACTTGATGCCTATGTGGCCACATACAGGTAAGGGACACTGGTGACCCAAAAGGACATCAATAACGGTCAGGCTTTCATCAGCTTTGCTGTTGAGAAGAATGTCATCCAGTTTGGCGAGTTCACGCTCAAGTCCAAACGGGTGGCACCCTATTTCTTCAACACCAGCCTGTTTCATGATGGCCAGTCGCTGGAGCAGTTGAGCCACTTTTATGCCGAGGTCATCGTGCGGGCTGACCTCGATACCGACATGCTGTTCGGGCCTGCCTACAAGGGTATTCCACTGGTCGCAGCGGTTGCCATGACCCTGGCCAGGGAGCACGGCATCAACCTGCCCTATGCCTTCAACCGCAAGGAGGCCAAGCAGTACGGTGATCAGGGCAGCGTCGTCGGTGCGCCCCTGCGGGGACGGGTGCTGATTGTGGACGACGTGCTCACCGCCGGGACGGCCGTGGACGAGGCAGTATCAATCATCCGGGATCACGGGGCACAGCCGCAGGGCGTGGTGATCGCGTTTGACCGCGGCGAGTGGGGCACCACTCAGGGCCAGTTGGCCACCGACGAGGTCAGGCAACGCCACGGCATCGAGGTGCTCTCGGTGGCGACAATCGAGGATCTCATCGAGTATGCAGACACCGGTGCCTGTGATTCGGAGCAGATCGAGCGCATCCGGACGTACCTGCAAACGTTTGGCAAGTCGGCGTGAGGTGCGGGCGCACACACGCCCCGGGTTCAGCTGTACAGCAGGGTGCCGATGCCTTCGCTCGTGAACAGCTCCAGCAGCACGGCATGCTGGATGCGCCCGTCGATGATGTGGACGGTTTTCACACCTGAGGCCAGGGCATCCCAGGCGCACATCGCTTTCGGTCGCATGCCGTCACGGATGACGCCCTCTGCAATCAGAGACTCGATTTCACGAGAAGCCAGCCGCGCCAATAGCTGACCGTCCTTTTGCACGCCCTCCGTGTTGGTCAGCAGGATCAGTTTTTCCGCATGCAGGGCTGCGGCCACCTTGCCGGCCACGGAATCGGCATTGATGTTCAGGGTCTGGCCGTCCTTGTCGCTACCCGTTGGCGCGATGACCGGAATGAAATCGTCGCCCTTGAGATGGTTCAGCAGGGTGGGGTCGATGCTGACCACTTCGCCCGTATGGCCGAGATCGATGGTCTCGGTGGTCTCTGAGGCTTTGCGCTTGAGGGTCAGTTTCTTGGCGCGGATCAGGCGGCCATCCTTGCCCGTGATCCCCATGGCTCGTCCGCCATGCTGGTTGATCAGCTGCACGATCTCCTTGTTGACCAGTCCGCCGAGGACCATTTCGACGATGTCCATGGTTTCGCGATCGGTGATACGCTGGCCTTCCACGAACTTGCTCGCCTTGCCGGTTTTCTCCAGCAGCTCCGTGATCTGGGGGCCACCGCCATGCACGATGACCGGATTGATGCCGACGTGCTTGAGCAACACGACATCGCGCGCGAAACTGCTTTTCAGCACTTCATCGACCATGGCGTTGCCACCGTACTTGATGACCACGGTTTGACCGGCGAACTTCTGGATGTAGGGCAGCGCCTCGATCAGCACCTTGGCCGTGGTTGCAGCGTCTTCAGATTTCATGGACGGATACGGGCATCGTTCAAAAGGGGGCTATTCTATCCGGGTTCGCACCGTCTAAAAAGGTAATTCTAGTCCAGCGTCCACGCTCAGCAACTGGGCACGGAAGGCCGCCTGGACGTCCTGCAGGGCCGCCTGGTCGCGGGCTTCAAAGCGCAGCACCAGGGCAGGCGTGGTGTTCGAGGCGCGCACCAGGCCCCAGCCCATGGCGTATTCGGCACGCACCCCGTCAATGGTCAGGACCTGCGCACCGGGCAGGCGCACCTGCTGGCCGAACGCCTCCATGAAGGCGTGCTGGTCGCCGTCCTGGTTGAGGCGAACGACGATTTCAGGCGTGCAGATATCATCGGGCAGGGTGTCGAACAGCTGGCTCGCGGCAAGGCGTTCCCGGGACAGGATCTCCAGCAGCCGCGCCGCACTGTACAGGGCATCGTCAAATCCGTACCAGCGGTCCTTGAAAAAGACGTGCCCGCTCATCTCGCCGCCGAGCACGGCGCCGGTCTCCGCCATCTTGTCCTTGATCAGCGAGTGTCCGGTCTTCCACATGACGGCTTCGCCGCCTGCCTGTTCGATGACTGAACGGAGGTTTTTCGAGCATTTCACATCGAACACCACCCGGCCCCCCGGGTGTTGCGACAACACGTCCCGGGAGTAGAGCATCATCTGGCGGTCTGGCCACAGCACACGACCCCGCTCATCGACCACCCCCAGGCGATCACCGTCGCCGTCGAACGCAAGCCCCAGGTCGAGCTGCCCTTGCCTGACGCAGGCGATGAGGTCGCGCAGGTTTTCCGGGACGCTGGGGTCGGGGTGGTGGTTGGGAAAATCACCGTCGACCTCGCAGTACAGGCTCTCGACCTCGCAGCCCAGCCGTGAAAACAGGGCCATGGCAACTGGCCCGGCCACCCCGTTGCCGCAGTCGATGGCGATGCGAAGCGGGCGCGAAAGGCGAACGTCCGCGCACACCTCGTCAAGATAGCGCTCTAGCACCGCGTCCTCGTGCCGTTGCCCTTCGGGTGCACGCGCCGGGCCTTCCTGGATGTGCCGGCAGATGGCCTGCAGGGCCTCGCCGAACAGGGTCTTGCCATCCATCATGATCTTGAGGCCGTTGTATTCGGGCGGGTTGTGGCTGCCGGTCACCATCACGCCGGCGCCGGTCTCGAGAACATGCGTAGCGTAGTACAGCACGGGCGTTGGCACCTCGCCGATGTCGACCACGGAACGCCCGCTGGCTGCCAGCCCGGCGCCCAGCGCCTCGGCCAGCGCCAGGCTGGACCGACGCCCGTCCCGTGCGATGACCACCGGCGGGGTGTGCGGATACAGGGCGCCGAGCGCGAGGCCGATCCTCTGTACGCAGTCCGGGGTCAGGTCCGTGTCGACGAGGCCACGGATGTCGTAGGCACGAAAGATGAGGGGGTTGACGGGCATGGTGCGCGCCGCGTGAAGCTCAGGCGATCCCGGAATGGCCGAAGCCGCCGCTGCCGCGGTCCGAGGCACCGAACTGTTCCACGATTTCGAACTCGGTCTGCACCACTGGCACGATGACCAGTTGCGCGATGCGGTCACCGATGTTGACTTCGAACGGATCGCTGCCGCGGTTCCACAGGGAGATCATCAGGGGTCCCTGGTAATCGGAGTCAATCAGGCCCACGAGGTTGCCCAGCACGATGCCGTGCTTGTGGCCCAGGCCGGAGCGCGGCAGGATGGTGGCGGCCAGCCCCGGGTCACAAATATGGATGGAAATCCCGGTCGGGATCAGCACCGACTCCCCGGGGGCAATGCGGACCGGCTCCTGCAGGCAGGCTCGCAGGTCCATGCCCGCAGATCCGGGCGTGGCGTAACTCGGCAGGGGGATCTCCCGGCCGATGCGCTCATCGAGAATTCTGATTTCGGTCTTTGATTTTTTTGAGGACTGTGACATTGCCCGGCTTGTGTATGCTGGCATAACGTTCTGCGATCAGGTGGATCAGCCCGCGCGCAATCTTGGGCTTGCGGTCTTGCTCGAGCGAGTGATGCCCACCCGGCCAGTACACCTCAAGCGCATTCTCCTCGCTGTCGAACCCGCACTGCGGGTCGGCCACGTTGTTACAGGCGATCATGTCCAACTGCTTGCGCTCGAGTTTCTGCAACGCATGTTTCTCGGGTTCCCGGGTTTCCGCGGCAAAGCCGACCACGAACGGGCGTTGTGGCAGGCGGGCCACCTCCGACACGATGTCCGGGTTTCGCGTCAGCGCGAGCGACAGGTCTGCATGCAATTTCTTGATCTTGTCCGGCTGCTTGGCTACGGGCCGGTAATCGGACACCGCCGCACAACTGATGAATATCTGCTGATCCTCCACATGTCGGCGCACGGCCTCCAGCATTTCCTCGGCCGTGTTCACTTGCACACAGTGGATGCCCTCACCTGCGTTCAGGGCCACTGGACCGGATACCAGCTCGACGCTGGCCCCGGCATCGCGTGCCGCTTCGGCCAGTGCATAGCCCATGCGCCCGGAACTGCGGTTGCTGATATAGCGCACCGGGTCGATCGGCTCACGCGTGGGCCCGGCCGTGATCAGCACATTGATTCCGTCGAGTTCGTTAGTGTGGAACAGGTGGTCGAGCGACAGCAACAGCTGGCCTGGCTCGAACATGCGTCCTTCGCCGACGTCTCCGCAGGCCTGTTTGCCCGTGCCCGGACCAAACAGCAGGATGCCGCGTTTTTTCAGGGCCTCGCAATTGCGGCGGGTGGCCGGATGGGACCACATGGCCTGGTTCATGGCCGGTGCCAGTGCAATCGGCGCCCGGGTGACCAGGCACAGCGTGCTCAGCAGGTCGTCGGCCCCGCCGTGGGTGAGCTTGGCAATCGTGTTGGCGCTGGCCGGGGCTATCAGGACCGCGTCGGCCCAGCGGGCCAGGGTGATGTGATCCATGCCATGCTCGGCCTGAGGCGCATTGAATTCATCGCTGGCCACCGGGTGGCCCGACAGTGCCTGGAAGGTGAGCGGGGTGACGAAGGCCTTGGCCTTTTCGGTCATGACCACCCGCACCTGCGCGCCCGCCTGCACCAGTTCACGCACCAGCTCGGCGCTTTTGTAGGCCGCAATCCCCCCGGTCACGCCGAGCAGAATGTTCTTGTTGGCTAAGGACATGGCCCGAGTCTACCAGAACAGGCGGCAGAATTAATGGTGGATGCGGGCCTGCAAACCCCCGGGGCTGCGCCCCGGGCGGCCCCTTTCGCCGTCACACCAGGGGCGCCCGCTCCCCCAGCAGATAGCGCAGGGCGTCCACGTAGTCAAAGCCCAGCGAGACCACGATGGTGGCCATCAACGCCGCCATGGTCCAGCGCACCAGCCCGGGTGTCATGAAGTGTCTGCGCCGCCGATAGAGGTAAATTGCAAGCGGGGTCCAGACCACGATGTGCGGCAGGCCGATCATGCGAACATAGCCCACCTGCGCATGCCAGAGCGGCATCAGGGTGACCACGGCGATGGAAGTCGCAGCCACGACCGCGACGTCGAGCCACCGGGCACGGCACAGGAGCAGCACGATCGGGGCGACGATGACGAGGCCGAACATCCAGCCCGACCAGACGACGATCGCGGGCGATAGCATCAGCACATCTCGTATCAAATCCATACGGCACTCCTCGCTCGCCATGGTATTTTGTGCGGGTTCGATAGTATCATTCTAGGGGTTCCGATGGCCCTCCAGATTGGGGTGGCCGGATTGCGGGAAGTATTCGGCGCAGGGGAAAGGGTGTGCCCCGAATACCTCGGGCACCGTTGCTGCGCCCTAGGGACAATAAAAAATGAGCGAGATTACCGTTCCATTCGCCTACGACAAGGGCTACCAGGAAGCCCGCGAACAGGATGCGCAGGCCGCCGACAACTATGTGCGCCACACCCTGATCGGCGACCCCCTGCTGGATCCTGTGCTGGCCGAAATCGCCGACCTGCCGACGCCGGACCTGCACCTCTTCGTCGGTGCCGGCATCGAACTAGACTAGTACGAATTGCGCAAGGCCCCGCAGTCGCTGGGGGCGGGTGTCGAGCAGGTCATCACGCGCCGGGCGGGGTGCGGC
>VXPJ01000148.1:5308-7025 GCA_009839635.1 Pseudomonadota bacterium | reverse complement strand
CCTGGCTGCAGGCTTCTTCCTACTGGCCGGAATTTGAAACCACAAGAGCATGGTTTGGAGAATGGGGGGTATGGGTCATTTTTGTGACCGGGTTTTCTCCCATCCCCTACAAGTTGTTCACGATCACGGCCGGGTTACTTTCCCTGGGGATGCTTCCGTTTGTGTTGGCTTCATTCGTTGGCAGGGGCGCCCGCTTTTTTCTGGTGGCCGGGCTGCTCAGGTACATGGGTCCAAGGTTTGAGCCATGGGTCAGGAAATACGTGGAGCGGATCGGCTGGGCCACGGTGTTCGCGCTCGTGATCATTCTTGTTTATTTCAGATATCTTTGATGACTGCCTTCATACGACTGGCTGCTGCAGGAATTTTTTTTTTCACGCTGGGCGCATGTGTCTCGTATCCGGAAAGACCGGTCTACTACAAGTATGTACTGGATGATCACAAGGTACTGAGGGGCGAGACCCTGTATTCAATCGCGTACCAGCACGGTCTGGACTATCGCGAACTAGCAGCCTGGAACCGTATTTCCAAACCCTACACGATCTACCCGGGACAACGGCTGCGAATCAAAGGACCTAAAATTCCCGTGAAAGCCCGTACCACGGGCTCCGCCTCTGCAAAAAAACGGTCCAGCGCGAAACAGCCTCCGTCATCTGCGAAGAAAAAGACGGCGGCATCCAAGAAGTCCAAACCGTCCAAGTCCGCAAAGCATGTATGGGTATGGCCGACCCGCGGGAAAGTGATCCAGAAATATTCTTCGAAAGGAAGGGGCAACAAGGGAATTGATATTGCCGGCAAGGCCGGACAGCCTGTGCTTGCCGCATCTTCGGGAAAGGTCGTGTACAGCGGCGATGGGCTGCCAGGCTACGGCAACCTGATCATCGTCAAACACAGCGAGCAATACCTGAGTGCCTATGCACACAACCGCAAGCTATTGGTAAGGGAAGGGCGAGCAGTGACCCGGGGGCAAAAAATTGCCGAGATGGGCAGTACGGGGGCACAATCTCCAAGGTTACATTTTGAGATCCGCCGCCACGGCAAGCCTGTCAACCCGCTTCGTTACTTGCCCAAATACTGAGCCTGTCAGTCCGGAAAAATAAGGGCTGCTGCAGCCCTGCGGCCTTCCGCGACCAGGATTCCGTAGGTCCTGCAGGCGGCCGTCATGTTCATGCACTCCAGGCCGATTTTTTGCCGGGCAAGCCAGGCAAGAACTTCTCCCTCGGGGAATATTCCTGGCTCGTCCGATCCCACCAGAACGATTTCCGGCTGTACATCAAGAATGGTTGAGAAGCAGTCCTTGTCCAGTTGCCGGATGCTGGTGATGTCCCATGTGGTAATCAGTAGTTCCGGGGAGACAATGAGGCTTTTTGAATACGGCTTGTCATTTACCAGTACACGTCCCGTCTGGTAGCCGGTGATGACAAAGCTTGAATCAGCGAAATCCTGAGTTAGGTCCATCTGTTGGCCGGGCGCTCGGGCATAGGCAGCCTATATTGAATCACGTATTATACGCTGTCCCGGTTAGGATGATTCGTCTATGGAAGACTTTGCAAGAATTTCCCGTCTGCCTCCCTACGTATTCACGATCGTAAACGAGCTGAAATCGAATGCCAGGTCCCGTGGCGTGGACATCGTGGATATCGGCATGGGTAACACGGACCAGCCCCCGCCCCCGCATATCCAGGAGAAGCTTGAGGAAGTTGAGCTGCGGGAAGATACA
>VXPJ01000148.1:0-5298 GCA_009839635.1 Pseudomonadota bacterium | reverse complement strand
TAGCCAACTGGTACAGGCGAAAATTCGATGTTGATCTTGATCCTGAAACCGAAACCATTGTGACGATTGGCTCAAAAGAAGGGCTGGCGCATCTGGCCCTGGCAACCCTGGGGCCCGGCGATGCCGTACTGGTACCCAATCCTGCCTACCCGATCCATCCATACGGCTGTGTCATTGCAGGGACAGACATCATTTACGTGCGATTGGCCGAGGACGAGGATTTCTTTTCTGAACTGGAAAAGGCCATACAGGACTCCTGGCCCCGCCCGAAAATGCTGATTCTCAACTTTCCGTGCAACCCCACGACCCAGTGCGTGGACCTGCCTTTC
Organism: Pseudomonadota bacterium; assembly: GCA_009839635.1. Lineage (GTDB taxonomy): Bacteria > Pseudomonadota > Gammaproteobacteria > UBA4575 > UBA4575 > WTFY01. Next base: position 4,969 of record VXPJ01000148.1, on the reverse strand, counting down.
CTGGAAAAAGTCGTTGCCATCGCGAGAGAACATTCCATGTGGCTGGTGAACGACATCGCATACGCGGAAATCACATTCGACGGCTATGAGGCACCTTCCGTGCTGCAGGTGCCGGGCGCGAAGGAAATTGCTGTCGAATTTTATTCCTTGTCCAAGACGTATAACATGCCGGGCTGGCGGGTTGGTTTCATGTGCGGGAGTCCGGCCCTGGTGGCAGCCCTGTCAAGGTTGAAGTCCTATGTGGACTACGGCATTTTCACGCCGATACAGGTAGCATCCATTGCTGCCCTGGACAGCCCGGATGAAGTGATCGAGCAGGTTCGCTCCACCTACAGGAGCCGGCGTGACGTATTGTGCGAGGGGCTGGAAAATGCAGGATGGGAGGTCAAGAAGCCACAGGCTACGATGTTCGTCTGGGCAAAAATTCCCGAACCTTATCGCGAAGCAGGCTCGCTGGAATTCTCTAAAAAAATGCTGGAAGAGGCACAGGTGGCCGTATCCCCGGGAATTGGATTTGGCCAGTATGGTGATTCTCACGTGCGCTTCAGCCTGATTGAAAATGAGCATCGGACCCGGCAAGCTGTGAGAAGCATTCGTAAAATGTTGAAGACTGCATGAAGTTGAGAGTGAAAACGTGCTGGAAGCAGTAAAAGTAGGTGTGCTCGGCCTGGGTACGGTAGGCAGTGGTGCGGCAAGCATCCTGTCACGCAATGCAGACGAGATAGCTCGTCGGGCAGGCCGTGGTATCCAGATCTCTGTTGCGTGCGTGCGCGATACCAAAAAGCCGCGTGCCTGTGACATCTCCAATGTGATACTGACCGAAGATGCGAACCAGGTCGTCTGCAGTACAGATATTGATATCGTGCTCGAGTTGATGGGCGGTACTGAGAAGGCCCGGGAGCTGGTACTCAAGGCAATTGATCACGGCAAGCATGTGGTAACGGCAAACAAGGCGCTGATTGCATATCACGGCAATGAGATTTTCCAGCGCGCACAGGAAAAGGGAGTATCGGTAGCTTTCGAGGCGGCGGTTGCCGGTGGTATTCCTATTATCAAGGCCTTGCGTGAGGGACTTGCAGCCAATTCTATAGAATGGCTGGCCGGGATCATCAATGGCACCGGCAATTTCATTCTTACTGAAATGGGAGACAGGGGCAGGGATTTTGATGCTGCGCTCAAGGATGCACAACAGCTTGGTTATGCGGAGGCAGATCCTACTTTCGATATCCAGGGTACCGACGCTGCACATAAACTGACTATCCTGGCCTCGGTTGCGTTCGGTGTCCCGCTGCAATTGGAAAAGGTCTACACCGAGGGCATTGCCGAGATCACAGCCAAAGATGTTTCCTATGCGGCTGAACTCGGGTATCGGATCAAGCATTTGGGCATCGCCAAGCGCACTGCCCAGGGCCTAGAACTCCGTGTACACCCGGCTTTGATACCGCAGCGGCGCTTGATAGCCAACGTGGACGGCGTGATGAATGCCGTGGTGGTAAAGGCAGATGCTCTCGGGCCCAGCCTGTACTATGGTCCAGGGGCAGGGGCAGAGCCTACCGGGTCAGCCGTGGTGGCTGACTTGGTGGACGTTGTCCGGGCGCTCACTTCGGACCCGGAGAATCGTGTACCTCACCTGGCATTCCAGCCGGATGCCTTGTCCGATATCCCGGTACTGTCCATGGATGATGTTTCTACAGCCTACTACCTGCGCATACACGTTCTGGATCGACCGGGTGTACTGGCCGATGTTACGCGGATATTTGCAGTGCATACCATCAGTATCGAGGCAATCATCCAGAAGGAGCCCCAGTCAGATCTTGCCAGTGTGCCGATTGTCATCCTCACGCATCAGGTGAATGAGCAAAACATGAAGTGCGCAATTTCCGAGATCGAAGAACTTGAAACCGTGACCGGTAAAGTCATGCGTATTCGGCTCGAAACACTTTCCTGAATTTCAGGCGCAATATGGACAAAGAACACTACACTGGGCTGATCGACCGGTATCGCTCTATCTTGCCCCTTGCCGAGGACAGCCAGGCGATCAGTCTTTGCGAGGGAAATACCCCGCTGGTCCTGTGCCGTAACCTCGAGCAGGTCAACCGCAAGGGGATCAAGCTGTATCTCAAGTACGAGGGCCTGAATCCCACTGGCTCATTCAAGGATCGTGGCATGACAGTGGCGGTCACCCAGGCTGTCTACGAGGGAAGCCGGGCGATTCTTTGCGCCTCCACAGGAAATACCTCGGCATCCGCGGCAGCCTATGCAGCGAGGGCCGGAATCAGGGCATTCGTACTGATCCCGGAGGGTAACATTGCGATGGGCAAGCTTGCACAGGCCATGATGCACGGGGCGATCATCTTGCAGATCCGCGGCAATTTCGATGACGGGATGCGTCTGGTGAAAGAGGTCGCTGAAAAGGCACCGGTGAATATTGTCAATTCCATCAACCCGTACCGCCTGCAGGGCCAGAAGACAGCCGCCTATGAAATTGTCGAAGCACTGGGCTGTGCGCCGGATTTCCACTGCATACCGGTCGGCAATGCTGGCAATATTTCAGCGTACTGGATGGGCTACAGCGAACTTGCTGAAGATGTCCACAACCAGGGCACACGGGCTGTTACGGCATCCGGGCTGGCCGCAAGGCCCAGGATGCTGGGCTACCAGGCAGCGGGTGCTGCACCTTTCATCTCCGGCAAACCTGTGGAGAAACCGGAAACAGTCGCAACGGCAATCCGTATCGGGCACCCTCAGAGCTGGGACCTCGCGCAGGCCGCGGTGAAAGAGTCAAGCGGCTGGTTCAACGCATTTTCTGACGAAGAAATCCTGGCCACGCAAAAGCTTTTGACGGCTAATGAGGGAATTTTTTGTGAGCCGGCATCTGCGACATCGGTGACGGGTGCACTGCATGACATTGAGCATGGCAAGATATCGGAGGGCAGTACCGTAGTCTGTACCTTGACCGGCCACGGTTTGAAGGACCCGGATATTGCGATCCGGCAAAGCAGTACCGAGCTCATCAACATTGATGCTGAACTGGATTCGGTCAAGCGTGCGATATTGGAAAATTTATAAGTCAGGTATCACCTGTCAACCTGTTGTACAGGTTCAGTACCTACGACACTCGGGGATCAGGCGGCTGTGTAGAATCAATGGTCTTCCAGCAGAATCCAGTGTTGTTTGAAGTATGTCCGTCGTTCACTGCGAAGATACCTAGGAATTTGTCCAGGATGCGAGTACCGGAGCAGTGTCTCCAGTGGTCTCACCCTAACTGCTGTAGCCTACGACTGCTTTTGTCTCAAGAAATTCCTCAAGGCCGTACCGGCCCCATTCACGGCCGTTGCCGGACTGCTTGTACCCACCGAAGGGCGCCCTGCTGTCCGGTAATGCTCCATTGAGATAAATGCTCCCTGCCCGAAGGTGGCGTGCAATGGTACGCGCACGTGCAGGGTCCCCCGAAGATATGTAACCGGACAATCCGTAAACCGTGTCATTGGCAATCTGCACGGCATCTTCCTCGTCAACATAACTGATCATGGAAAGTACCGGGCCGAAAATTTCCTGTTGTGCAATCCGCATGTCATTGGTGACATGGGAAAACACCGTGGGCTTTACATAAAAGCCTACGCTCAAGCCCTCAGGACGTCCGAGACCACCTGTCACCAGCCGTGCACCTTCATCGATGCCTGAGCGAATCAGGTTTTGAATCCGCTCAAACTGCGATTTGGAAACCACGGGACCTATCTTTGTACCCGCGACATCCGGATGACCCACCTTGATCTTTTCTGCAGCTTTTCTGGCAATTGACGCGGCTTCATTCATGCGTTGCCGGGGTATTAGCATCCGTGACGGAGCAATGCAGGACTGGCCCGAGTTCGTGCATAGCCGGGAGACATCGCGTGCTACGACTTTTTCAAAGTCAGCATCTTCAAGCAGGACATTCGCGGATTTTCCACCCAACTCCTGTGCGACCCGTTTCACTGTAGGTGCGGCATTTCTGGCCACCTCGACTCCGGCCCGCGTCGAGCCGGTAAACGACACCATGTCAATATCGGGGTGAGAAGAAAGTGCGGTACCGACGGTTGGCCCATCACCCTGTACCAGATTGAAAACACCTGCCGGCACACCTGCAGCATCCAGGATTTCAGCAAACAGGACTGCGTTGAACGGAGCGATTTCGGAAGGCTTCAAAACCATGGTGCAACCTGCGGCAAGGGCGGGTGCAACTTTGCATGTGATCTGGTTGATGGGCCAGTTCCAGGGGGTGATGAACCCACAAACGCCTACGGGCTCACGTATGACACGAGAGGAGCCGATATCTTCCTCAAATTTGAATGCCCGCAAGACATCGAGCGTTGTAACCAGGTGGTCCAGTCCCATGGGGGCCTGTTGCGAATGTGCAAGATTCCTTGGGGCGCCCATTTCTTCGCTTATTGTCTCCGCCATGTCAGCCATGCGGGACCTGTAGTGCTCGATGATTTCTTCCAGCAGCTCAACCCTTTCTTTCTGAGTCGTCCTGGAATAGGAAACAAAGGCCATTTTGGCGGCAGCCACTGCCTTGTCCAGGTCTTTTGGACTGCCCATCGCTACACAGTCAATGACCTCTTCTGTAGCAGGATTGATGACATCTGCGGTTTGATCCGTTGAGGGTTTGACCCATTCGCCATTGATATAGAATCGAGTCCGGTTTCCCATAACTTTTCTCCGGTACGCACAAAATACACAAGGTATCTGGCGTGACTTCCCGTGGATTAATGATTACCCGTGGCAAGTTATAAACGCAAGCGGATTTATAGTTGATAGGGCAGGCTCGCACTACCTGCCTGACAGAGACAAGTAGTCAAAAATATCTGCCTGTGCGAAATGCGGATTGAAAATCAAACTGCCAGCAAACCCGGGTATTGGCAGTTTCTATCTCCCTATAGTGGGTTTTACTGATATAATCCGCGTGGTTTGATGGAAGTCATGTCAGGAT
>VXPJ01000041.1 GCA_009839635.1 Pseudomonadota bacterium | reverse complement strand
CACTACATTCCACCACGCTCAAGTTCGACCGAGATTTTCGTGGCCCCCGCATCCAGGGCATTTTCAAGAAGCTCCTTCAGGACCGACGCGGGACGTTCGATGACCTCGCCTGCTGCAATCTGGTTTACAAGCTGTGGGGGTAAATGCTGAATGGACGGCACGGAAGGTCTGCTCATATGATCGGAACAGGCTCTTCGTCCTGCATCTCAAGCATCTGCTGAAACCCCGAAAGGGCATAGGCAACAAACGCATCCTGGCTGGCCCACCGCTCGGAGCGCTCGATAACCTGTCCGGATGCCTGGTCCCCCAGGCGGGCGGCAAAAACCCGGACGGCGTGGCTGTCAGTCGCTGTTTCCGTCTGTGACTTTTCGCAGCTGATATACAGCTCGGGCTCGTGGTGCCCGTCTTTGACAGCGGCTAGCAGATATTCGTACTCGATCTGGTCCTTGCTCTCAATGTCTTCGAGCACGACGATTGTGTAATCCCCGAGCTTGTAACGCTGCTTTGGAATGGCTCTGGAAATATTCGGTTTTCGCATGGGTCCTGGGTGTTGGCATGCTAGGATAATATACCATCCGGAACATACCTGTATCATTCAAGAATGAGTACCAAACAGCTGTTGCGGCTTTTCCCCCAGCCTCCGGCAGCATGCGCCCTGCAGAACGTGTACCTCCAGCAGTTCGGCTGGCGAGAATCCGGCCAGAAAAAGCCGGTCGTGGCGGCCAACTTTGTGACCAGCCTGGATGGACGGATTGCTGCCACCACCCGGACCAACCCGGAACTTCATCTGCCCGAATCCCTGACCAGCGGGGAGGACTTCCGTCTGTTTCTGGAACTTCATGCGCAAGCGGATTGTCTGATCACGCACGGCAAGTACATGAGAAGCCTCGCTTCCTCCGAACTTGGAAATATCCTGCAACTGCCGCACACCCCGGAGTATGAAGATCTGCATGCCTGGCGAAGGCAGCAGGGCCTGAGCGAACATCCGGACGTCGTGATCGCAAGCTCGAGCCTGGAGTTTCCATTGCATCCTTCATTGAAGGAAAGCGGACAAAAGGTCTATGTTGCTGCCGGGCAGGCCACGGATCCTGACCTGCACAGGCACTGGCAGGCACAGGGGCTGGAAGTCCTGCTTGCCGGAAAATCCAGTATGGTGCAGGGCAAGCCCCTGATCGATGCGCTTGCCCGGCGTGGATACCGCAACATCTACCTGATCGCGGGTCCCAGGATGCTGCACACCATGCTAGAGGACCGGCAACTGGACACGTTGTACATCAGCATCTCGCACCAGGTGCTAGGCGGACAAACGTTCAGGACCTTGCTGGAAGGCGAAACGCTGGCACACTGCAGACTTCAGCTGAGTTCATTGCTGCTGGACGAGGTTTCCGACAATGGCTGCGGGCAGTTTTTTGTCAGCTACGAATGCATTTACGACACATAACCAACGAGAGGCATCTGACATGCTTGAGTTCATTTCAGAGTACGGATTATTTTTAACCAAGGTACTGACCATTTTGATCTTCGTGTGGATCGTCATCAGCCTGCTGTCTTCCTTGTCCAAGAAATCACGTGCGGTTGACCATTTGGAAATTACCCACCTGAACAAGAAATACAAATCCATGGCGGACACCCTGCTGCTCTCCCTGCTGCCGAAGAAGGAATTCAGAAAAACACGAAAGCAAAGCAAGAAAGAAGCCCGCCAGGAAAAAAAGAGAACGTCTTCCGAAGTTCGCAAACGCATTTTCGTGCTGAACTTTCTGGGCAACATCCGCGCCACGGCCGTGCGCCATTTGCGCAAGGAGATTACCGCGATCCAGTCTGTTGCCCCCAGCCGGGATGAGGTGCTGGTATGCCTGGAAAACACCGGCGGTCTGGTGCATGAACACGGTTTTGCCGCATCGCAGTTGCTGCGCATCAAACAAAAAGACATTCCCCTTACCGTATCCATAGACAAGGTGGCCGCAAGCGGGGGATACATGATGGCTTGCGTGGCCGACAAGATCATTGCCGCCCCGTTTGCCGTGGTCGGCTCGATTGGCGTGCTGGCACAGATACCCAACTTCAACCGCATGCTTGACAAGCACGGTGTCGATTTCGAACTCATGAAAGCCGGCGAACTGAAACGTACGCTGACCATGTTCGGCAAAAACACCCATGAGGACCGCGAACATTTCAACCGCCAACTTGAAGACACCCACGCCCTGTTCAAGGAGTTCGTCAAAGACCACCGCCCTGGGCTTGAGATTGACAAGGTGTCTACCGGGGAACACTGGCTGGCGAGCCGTGCCCTCGAACTGAACCTGGTGGATACACTGATTACCAGCGATGACTACCTGCTGCAGGCCAGCCACGACGCAGATATTTACGAGGTCAACTACACGGTGCCCAAGACTCTCAGCGAGCGTATTGCAGCAAGCGTTCATGCCAGCACCGAAAAGGTGTTTTTTTCCTGGTGGCAAAAAGCCCAGGACTCGAGGTTCATGGCCTGAGTAGCGGCGAATCGCCTGAAAAGAGCCCTGCCCGGGTGCGGGCAGCATTCCAGCCCGGTTGCCCAGCCTGAAAACGGGGTATTGCCGGCAGGTGCCGGGTCTAGGCTAGGTTCCGGTGGACCCCGGGATCATCAGCACCTGCCCTGCACGAATCTTGTCTGACTTGAGGGCATTGGCCCTGCGCAGCTCACCGACACCGATCTGGTAGTAATTGGCAATGGTGGACAGGGTCTCACCTCTTCGTATCACGTGCCTGCTGCCACTGCCGGAGGCGGCCAGGAGCATGTCACTTTGGGCATGATCCTTCAGGTACCTTCGTATACCTTTCAGAATGGCTGCCGCCAGCTTTTGCTGGTGTGCCCGGGTCCGCAAACGCTGCTCTTCCTGGGGGTTGGAAATGAAGGCTGTCTCCACCAGCACGGAAGGGATGTCGGGCGATTTCAACACTGCGAATCCTGCCTGCTCCACGCGGTTGTGCAACAGATTCCCGATTGCACCGAGTTCGTGAAGAATGTCTTCGGCAAGATCGATACTGGCATCAATCGTAGCCGTCTGGGACAAGTCGACCAGCACTGACTTGAGTACCTTGTCCTTGTCATCCAAGCTGACCCCGCCGATCTTGTCGGCCGCATTTTCACGTTGTGCCAGGATCCGGGCCGCCTCGCTGGTGGCGCCTCGCTGGGACAAGACATACACGGACGAACCCCGCGCATTACGGTTCACCGATGCATCCGCATGGATAGAAATAAACATGTCCGCATTCAGCCGGCTCGCCTTTCTGATCCGTGTTCGCAAGGGTACGTAGGTGTCGCCGTTACGGATCATCACGGCGCGCATGCCCCTTTCCTTGTCAATCAGGTTCTTGAGCCGTTTTGCAATGGACAGCACGATCACCTTTTCGTAAGTGCCCTTGCGGCCGATGGCCCCCGGGTCCTTGCCGCCGTGTCCGGCATCTATGGCGATGATGGCATCCCGCCTTCCGTGCGAAGTATCCGGCATGGCGAGTACGGGCTTAACACCCGGTCGTTTCACCTTCGAGGACAGGTCGAGCACCAGCCGGTGTCCTTTTCCATTGGCAGGACCCAGTAGCCAGCTTTTCGGTGCCACCGCAGTATGCATGTCCAGCACTACGCGCAGCTTCTGGGGTGACTTTTGTGCATAGCGCAGGCTTTTCAGCAAAGTGCTTTTGGCCTTGACGGAACTGAGCTTGCCGTTGGCCTTGCAGCGCTCGATGTCCAGGACTACCCGGTGCGGGTTCGAAAGTACGAAGACCTTATGTTTTGCAGGAGATGACAGGTCAAACACGATGCGTGTACTGTCGCCACGATCTGCGATCCGGACATCCTCGATCTTGGATACCCCGGCCGCCGTCAGCGCCGGGAACAGAAGCAGGGCCAGCAGCGCGCAGATCCCTGTCCGGTACATGTCCGCACCGAACCAACTCGCCCGCAAAACCATGCCTGTCTGACGTCGCACTGAGAAAATACAACCCTGGTTATAAAACCATGGTGAAAGTGTGGCAAAGATTTTACGTGACTACAAGTGATTTTTGTAATGGAATTATTAGCATAGCTGCCCAAGTTAGAGTCCTGTCTTACAACAGCTTGATAACTGAGCGACCTTTGGCCGACCTGCCATGGGAGTCGACCTCTCGACCCTCCCCCGCATACCGGAATGCAAGTTCGACATCGGCCTCGGGAATCTCCCCTGTCCCGCGCTCCGGCCATTCGATCAGGCAGATGGTATCGGCTTCGCCCGCGGCATCGCGCATGCCGATAAACTCAAGCTCGCCCGGGTCTTGTATCCGGTACAGATCGAAATGAAAAAGTGTCGCCTGTTCAAGCACATAGCTTTCCTGGAGGGAAAACGTCGGGCTTTTCACCCGGCCGGAATGCCCGAGGGCACGAATGAAGCCGCGCGCGAACGTGGTCTTGCCCGTGCCCAGGTCTCCACGCAGGTAAATGACCAGCGGTGGGTGACTGAGATGGGCCAGGCTGGCTCCAAACTCAAGCGTTGATGTGTCATTCTCCAGATACATGTGGATCAGTCACAGGCCACATTGACCAGGGTGCGAAGCGGCAAAAACAGATCGCTAGCCAGCAGGCCACGCTGGCCATCGCGCGCGGCCATGTCCGCACTTTGTGCATGCAGTTGCACGCCAAAGCGTGCCGCATCGTACAGTTCGAGCCCTTGGGCAAGGAGCCCTGCAATGATTCCTGTCAGTACATCCCCCATGCCTCCCGAGGCCATGCCGGGATTTCCCGCCGTACACACGGATACCCGGTCCTCGCCAGCCACCAGCGTGCCGCAGCCTTTCAGAACGCAGGCACCGCCGTATTGCTTCTGCAAGGCCTGTACCCGTTCAAGGCGGTCCTGCTGGATTTCCCGGGTGCCCACCTTCGACAGACGGGCGGCTTCCCCGGGGTGCGGAGTCAGAACCCAGGATTCTTTGTGTACCGGATCGAGTGCGAGCAAATTCAATGCATCGGCGTCCACAACTGTCGGGAGATCCAGTTCCAGAACCCGGGCAAACAGTTCCCTGGCCCACGGATCCTGCCCGAGCCCTGGCCCGATTGCCACGACCGTAGCACGGTGGATCAGCGCATCAAGTTCTCTGCGATTACGCACGCCGTGCGCCATCACCTCGGGACAGGCAGCACTGATCTGGCCGGCATGCTGTGGCACCGTAGCCACCGATACCAGGCCGCTGCCGACCCGTGCAGCGGCCTGGGCTGCCAGTCTGACAGACCCGGCCATGCCCGCATTGCCCCCGACCAGAAGCACATGTCCGAAATCGCCCTTGTGGGCGTCCGGGTGCCGCACCCCGAGCAGCCCATGCAGACCTTCCAGGGCCACTCGATGACAGCAGGCTGGAATCGCCTGGAACACTTCATCCGGAATCTGCAAATCGTCGAAAAAGATGCTGCCTGCGTGACGGCGCCCAGCCCCGGTGATCAAGCCCAGCTTCATGCCGACGAAGGTGATGGTGGCCTGTGCAAGCACCGCTTCTCCCAGGGCCATGCCACAGTCGGCATCGAGCCCCGAGGGAACATCCACGCTCAGGACCGGAGCGGGTTGGGCATTCATGGCCTGTATCGCAGCCGCAAACTCCCCCTCAACGGCCCGGGTCAACCCGGAACCCAGTAAGGCATCGATGACAAGATCGCACCCCGTAAGTGTCGGCTGCCCGGCAAAGGCCTCGCATTGACCGCCGTGTTCCAGGTACTCATCGCGGGCATGCCCGGCATCGCCGGTGAGCCCGGAATGATCACCCGACTGCAGGACACGCGCCTGCATCCCGGCCTCGCGGGCCAGGCGGGCAATGACATAGCCGTCTCCGCCGTTGTTCCCGGACCCGGCGACCACCACAAGATTCTTGGCATCCGGCCAGCTTGCCTGGGCCAGGTCAAAGGCAGCCTGACCCGCGCGCTGCATCAGCGTGTAGCCGGGAATCCCGCATGTATCGATCGCCATGCGGTCCATTTCACGGACCTGCCTGACCAGGTACATATTTTCAGGAATGGAAGACATCGGTAACTTATGAGAATTATATAATAGTGCCGTTTACAATTACTCTGAAGCCAGTCTGCTCACTGAAATTCATATGGCTACCGCATGAAGACGCACCGCACCATCCGCTACCGCCTGCACCTCGGTTCACGCACCAAGGCCTACAAGCTGCGGGGCACGGCCGAGGCCTGCCGGTTCACGTGGAACCACTTCGTCGGCAAGCTGAAAGACGATTACAGCTACAGCGGTCGATGTGATCCACGCTGGTACAGCAACGCCACATTGTTCTCAATCTGGAGAAAGCACCAGGAGAAGTGGTTGCAGGACTATTCTTTCGGCATTGTCCGGCTTTCGTTGAAGCCCATCGAGACCGCGTATAAGGAGTTCTACGCAGGCAAGGGCGGTCTGCCACGGTTCAAGGCGCAGTACGATCATGTGCCATCATTCCCTCTGGGTGCAGGAATGTTCAAGCTGCAGGGAGACTTCCTGCATATTCAGAAGATCGGCCAACTCAAGCTGATAGGGAACAATCCCTATCCCGACGGTATTGCCAGAAGCGGCACGATCAAATACGAGTGTGGCAAGTGGTATGCCTATATTGTGTATGAGGTCGAGATCACGGCTCTACCATCATCGATCAAGCCAGTGGGCCTCGATCGCAATGTCGGCCAGGTCGCCCGCTCCGATGGCGTGGTGCATTACATGCCTGACATCGAGAAGCTGGAGGCCAGGAAACGAAGGTACCAGCGCATGATGGCACGCCGACAAAGGGGCAGCCGAAAACAGGGCATCAAGCCTTCCAACCGCTACCTGAAAGCCAAACAACTCCACGCCAGGACCTACAAGAAGATCGTGCAGGCGCGCACCGACTGGTGCCACCAGGTATCGAGAGAGATTGCTGACCAGTACAACGTGGTCTACCTAGAAGACCTGAACACGAAAGCCATGACGAAATCCGCCAAGGGGACTGCGGACCATCCGGGCAAGCACGTGAAACAGAAGGCCGGACTGAACCGCGAAATACTGAACTC
>VXPJ01000070.1 GCA_009839635.1 Pseudomonadota bacterium | reverse complement strand
TGGTCGGGGTGAGAGGATTTGAACCTCCGACCACCGCAACCCCATTGCGGTGCGCTACCAGGCTGCGCTACACCCCGATATTCGTTGGCACATGGTACAGAAATTTACTGGGAGAACAATCAGCGCTTCAAAACCTGCAACAGATCCTCAAGCTCGACCCGCATCTGGTGGACGAGTTGCTGGCTCTGACTCGTGTCTTCCTTGGCCGAGGACCCCGACAACTTCTGGCGCGCGCCACCGATGGTGTACCCCTGCACATACAGCAGGTCACGGATCTGGCGAATCAGGATCACGTCATGGCGCTGGTAGTAGCGGCGATTGCCACGACGCTTGACCGGTTTCAGGGATGGAAATTCCTGCTCCCAGTACCGCAGCACATGGGATTTTACCCTGCAAAGTTCGCTGACTTCGCCAATCGTAAAGTAGCGTTTTCCTGGAATCGGCGGCAATTCATCGTTATTGCTGATTTCCAACATACGCCTCGACTCTTGCTTTCAACTTCTGCCCGGGACGGAAGGTCACCACACGCCTGGCAGAAATCGGGATTTCCTCACCGGTCTTGGGGTTCCGTCCGGGACGTTGGTTCTTGTCCCGCAAGATGAAGTTGCCAAAACCGGAGAGCTTAACTTCGCGGCTTTGCTCCAAGGCATTCCGGACTTCTTCAAAAAAGACTTCGACGAGTTCCTTGGCCTCGCGTTTGTTGAGGCCCAACTCCTCAAACAGATTCTCAGCCATTTGGGCTTTGGTCAGCGCCATCGCACTTAGCTTCTCATCCCCGCTCCAACCTGGTGTTCAAGTTGGGAAACAATTGATGTGATGGTTTGTTCTACTTCTTTGTCTGTAAGGGTGCGTGAAAACTCTTGCAAAATCAAGCCTAAAGATATGCTTTTCTTCCCTTTTTTTATACCCTTTCCGGTATACACGCTGAAGATTCCCACATGCTGCAGAATGGGGATTTGCATTTGTTCAATGTTTGAGCAGATCTCAGCGGCACTCACGGCCTCGTCCACGATCAGGGTGAGGTCCCGGCGGATCAGCGGGTATTTCGACAGCGAACGGAACACCGGCTCAGGCAAGCGCTGCGAAATTTCACCCAGCTGCAGCTCGAACAGGTACACCGTCTGGCTGATTTCGAGGACGGTCTGGATGTGCGGATGCAGGGCGCCGAATCGGGCCAGCATCGCATCGCCGTGCAGGATTTTCGCGGCCTGCCCCGGGTGCAGGGCCGGCTCTTCCAGAGGAGAAACCCGGAACTCATCCTGTGGCAGCCGAGCCACCTCCAAAAGCCGTTCCACGTCGCCCTTGAGATCGTAGAAGTCGACCTCTCTCGGGGCAGCACCCCACTGCTCGGGTTCACAATTTCCGCAGATCAGCCCGGCCAGGACCGGGCGCTGCAAAAGGCCCTCCGGGGTCTGGCAAAACTGCAGCCCGTGCTCGAAGAAGCGGATGCGCTCTTGCTGGCGGTTGAAATTGTGCATGGCTGCCTGCACCAGGCCGGGCCAGAGACTGCTGCGCATCACCGACAGTTCCTGCGAGATCGGGTTTTCCAGGGCCTTGGCCTGGTGCTCCGGATTGAACAGGGCTTCCATCTCCTGGCTCACGAAGCTGAACGAGATGATCTCGCTGTAGCCGCTGCCCACCAGCGCCTGCTTCATCGATTCGAAGGGCCTGGTGTGTGCCACCTGGCCCCGGGTATCCAGGGAGATAGACTCCTCATAGGTCAGCGGGATAGCCTCGTACCCCTTCAGGCGTGCAATCTCCTCGATCAGGTCGGCCTCGATGGCGAGGTCAGTGCGAAATCCGGGAGGAACTACGTGCAGGCGTTCCCCGGAGCGCTGGACCTGGCACTGCAGGCGAACCAGCAACTTCTCGATTTCATCGGCGGACAGCTCGATCCCCAGCAGGTCCTTCGCCCGGGAACACTCAAGCTCGATTTCCGCAGTTTGCGGCAGGCGCGCGATATCTTCCTCGCAGACCACAGGACCGGCTTCCCCGCCTGCGATCTCAAGAATCAGCTGGGTGGCCCGCTGCATGGCGAGATGCGCCAGGTCCGGGTCAACGCCGCGCTCGAAGCGGTGCGAGGAATCCGTATGCAAGCCGTGTCTTCGTGCAATCCCGGCAAGTGCGCGCGGGTGAAACCAGGCGGCTTCTAGGAACACCGCGTGCGTTTGGTCCCCGACGCAGGAACGCTCACCTCCCATGATGCCGGCCAGGGCCAGTGGACTTTCGGCATCCGCAATCACCAGTTCGTCCGCGGACAAGGCAACTTCCTGGCCATTGAGCAGGTGCAGGGACTCCGAGGCCCGTGCGAAGCGAACGACAATCCCGGAATCGAGCTTGTCCAGATCGAAGGCATGCATGGGCTGGCCGAGTTCCAGCATCACATAATTGGTGATGTCGGTGACGGCATTAACCGCACGCAGCCCGCTGCGGCGTAATTTCTCTTGCATCCACAGGGGGCTCGCAGTGTCCCCTGCCACCCCCGTGATAGCCCGCCCGACATAGCGCGCGCAAGCCTCGGGTGCTTTGATCGAGACCGGGAACACCGTATCGGTCGAGGCCTCAATCGTCGGGCTCGTTACCTCATCGATTGGTGACTCAAGCAATGCCGACACTTCCCGGGCCAGCCCTTGAACGCTGAGACAATCCGCACGGTTGGGCGTCAGGTCGATGTCGATGATGGTATCGTCGAGCTTCAGGTATTCATGGAGGTCGGTGCCGGGATCACAGGCCTCGGGCAACTCGATGATCCCCTCGGATGCCTCGGCCAGTCCCAGTTCCGCGAAGGAGCAAAGCATCCCCGTGGACTCCACCCCGTGCAGTGTTTTTGCCTCGATGTCGGTGCCGCCCGGCAGTCGGGCCCCGACTCGTGCCAGTGCTGTCATCATTCCGGCCCGCACATTGCCCGCCGCGCACACCACGGTGAGCGGCTCTCCGGAGCCATCGTCGACCTGGCACACATGGTATTTCCCGTCCTCGGTGTGCGAATCGAGGGCCGTGATTTTTGCGGTCACGACGTTCGAAAATGCGGGGGCTGCCGGCGAGAGGCTGTCGACCTCGAGCCCGGCCATGGTCAGCACCTCGGCAAGATGCTGCGTGTCGGTGGACGGGTCCACCCATTCGCGTAACCAGCGTTCGCTTACCTGCATGTCGTTAACCTCATGCGAACTGCTTGAGAAAACGCAGATCGTTTTCGAAGAACAGGCGCAAATCATCGATCTGGTAGCGCAGCATGGCGAGGCGCTCAACGCCCATGCCGAACGCATATCCGCGGTAGCGCTTTGCGTCGATGCCAACCTGCTCGAACACCGCAGGATGCACCATGCCGCATCCCAGTATCTCGAGCCAACGCAGATTCCCGGGCTCGGAACCGGGTATGGCGACGTCGATTTCCGCCGAGGGCTCGGTGAACGGGAAATACGACGGCCTAAACCGGACCTGCAGGGCTTCATCTTCAAAAAAGGTCTGCAGGAACTTGACCAGCATGCTCTTCAGATGTGCGAAGGACGTGTGCTCATCGACCAGCAGGCCCTCGACCTGGTGAAACATGGGGCTGTGGGTCGGATCCGAGTCGCAGCGGTACACCCGGCCGGGTGCGATGATGCGAAGGGGCGGGCTGTTGTGTTGCATGTAGCGGATCTGCACCGATGAGGTGTGCGTTCGCAACAGCATGCCGTCGCCGAAGTAAAAGGTGTCATGCATGGCCCGTGCAGGATGATGTGCCGGGATGTTCAGGGCTTCGAAATTGTGGAACTCGTCCTCCACCTCGGGCCCCTCTTCCACCGAGAATCCGAACCGCTCGAAATACTCGCGGATGCGGATCCGCGTGTGCGTAACCGGGTGCAGGCTGCCGAGGTCCTGGCGGCGCCCCGGCAGGGTGACATCCAGGGCTTCGCGACCCAGCCGGTGTTGCAGGTCGGACTGCTCGAAGCCGGATTTCTTCTCGGCGATCGCCTGCTGAAGACTGGACTTGATGCGGTTGATTTGCTGCCCGGCGGACGGGCGCTCGTCACTTGGCAGTGTGCCCAGTGTCTTGAGCCTTTCCGTCAGCACGCCCTTTTTTCCAAGATAGCGCACGCGCACGGCATCCAGGGCATCGGCATCTTGGGCCGTCTGGATCTCTCCAAGGGCCGCAGCCTCCAGGGAATCAAGATCAGTCATCAGTTCGTCAACACCCAGGGTTCAAACAAAAAGGGAAAGGCAAAGCCTTTCCCTTTCACGAAACCTTCACCGGCGGTTATGCAACCATCAACGGCATTCAGCTAAACCTACAAGCTTGCCTTCGCCCTTTCGGCGATTTTGCCAAACGTATCGATATCATGAACGGCCAGGTCTGCCAACACCTTGCGGTCAATTTGCACGGAAGCCTTGTTCAGCCCGTCCATCAGACGGCTGTACGACAGACCGAACTGTCGTGCAGCGGCATTGATGCGCACGATCCACAGGGATCGGAACTGGCGCTTTCGCTGCCTGCGGTCACGGTAGGCATACTGCCCCGCCTTGATCACCGCCTGCTTGGCTACACGAAAGGTGTTGCTGCGGGCACCGTAATATCCCTTGGCCTTGGCCAGGATTTTCTTGTGTCGGGCTCGTGCCACTACGGCCCTCTTTGCTCTTGGCATCGTTGTCTCCGGGTTTCCTTAGGTCACGCGTGTCATGCGTAGGGCAGCATCTGCCGTACGGATTTCACGTCCGCGTCTGCAATGGTCGTGCCTGCGCGCAGCTGGCGTTTACGCTTGGTGCTTTTCTTCGTCAGGATGTGACGGGCATGGGACTGGATGCGCTTGTAGCCACCGCCTGCGGTTTTCTTGAAGCGCTTGGCTGCGCCACGGTTTGTCTTTAGTTTTGGCATGTCTGTATTCCTGACGGATTCATTTTTTTCGCAGCGGGGTGAACACCATGACCAGTTGGCGTCCTTCCATTTTGGGTCGTTGTTCCACTTCGCCGTAGGGCTCCAGGTCCTTCTCGATGCGGTCCAGCAACACGCCCCCCAATTCCTGATGCATCATCTCCCGGCCCCGGAAGCGAACGGTCACCTTGGTCTTGTCGCCGTTCGTTAAAAATTCGGTGATCTTTCTCATCTTAACCTGATAATCGCCTTCCTCCGTACCTGGGCGGAACTTGATTTCCTTCACATGGATCAGTTTCTGCTTCTTTCTGGCCACCTGGGCCTTCTTGCTTTGCTGAAACTTGAACTTGCCGTAGTCCATGACCCGGCAAACGGGAGGGGTGGCGTTCGGGGCAATCTCTACCAGGTCAAGGTCGGCGTCCTGTGCAATCTGCTGGGCCTCGCTGATGGCCACTACTCCCACGTTCTCGCCGTCCAGTCCGATCAGTCGGACTTCCTGCCCGGTAATTTCATCATTCAATCGGGTTACTTTCGCTACGCTAATATTCCGGTCCTCCAAAAATTAATGGCCGCGCACTCCATGCTCCATGAATCTCTGCGCGATGGCCTCGAGTGCCATCGGCCCCAGGTCTTCACCTCCACGTGTACGAACGGCCAACTGATTTGCAGCCACTTCACGATCACCCGCCACCAGCATGTACGGGATGTGTGTGATCGTATGCTCTCGAATCTTATAGCCAATCTTTTCATTTCTCAAGTCGGAGATCACCCTGAAGCCTTGATTCCTAAGCATTTCTTCCGCCGAGCGCACATGCTCTGCCTGGCGGTCCGTGATATTGAGCAAAACCGCCTGCACCGGCGCCAGCCAGAACGGCAGATCGCCTGCGTAGTTCTCGATCAGGATTCCGATGAAACGCTCGAGCGAACCCAGGATCGCACGGTGGATCATGACCGGTACCTGGCGCGAACCGTCCTCGGCCACGTAGGAGGCATCGAGGCGCCCCGGCATGGAGAAATCCACCTGGATCGTGCCGCACTGCCACACCCGACCGATACTGTCGCGCAGCGTGAACTCGATCTTGGGACCATAGAATGCGCCCTCGCCCGGCTGCAGCTTGTAGTCCAGGTCCTGGTCCTCCAGTACCTGCTGCAATGCCGCCTCGGCCTCGTCCCAGAGGTTGTCCTCGCCAACACGCTGCTCCGGGCGGGTCGAGAAAGCCAGGTCGATGTTCTCGAAACCGAAGTCCCGGTAGACCTCGAAGGTCAGATCGATCAGCTCGCGCACTTCCGCGGCGAGCTGGGTCCGGGTGCAGAAAACATGTGCGTCGTCCTGCACGAAACGTCTGGCGCGCAACAGGCCGTGCAGGGTTCCGGAGGGCTCGTTGCGGTGCACCAGACCGAACTCGGAAAGCTTGAACGGCAGGTCCCGGTAACTCTTCAGGCCCTGGTTGTAGATCTGCACATGCCCGGGACAGTTCATCGGCTTGATCGCGTACTCGCGGTTTTCCGAGGACGTGGCAAAGATCATGTCGCCGAACTTGTCCCAGTGCCCGGACTTCTCCCACAGCTTTCGGTCCAGGATCTGCGGGGTGGACACCTCCTGGTAGCCATATGCACGGATCTTCTCGCGAACGTAGGCCTCGACCTGCTGGTACAGGATCAGCCCGCGCTCGTGCCAGAACACCATGCCCGGGGCCTCGTCCTGGAAGTGGAACAGGTCCATCTGCTTGCCGAGCTTGCGGTGGTCTCGCTTTTGCGCCTCCTCAAGCTGGGTCAGGTAATGCTTGAGCTGCTTCTTGTCAGCCCAGGCCGTACCGTAGATGCGCTGCAGCATCTTGTTGCTGGCATCGCCGCGCCAGTAGGAGCCCGCCAGGCGGGTCAGCTTGAAGGCGCGCAGGTGGCGCGTGTTGGGCACGTGCGGGCCGCGGCACATGTCGGTGTATTCCTGGTGGTGGTAGAGCGCGATGATTTCATCGTCGGGAATCTCCGAGGCGATCTCGACCTTGTAGTCTTCGTCGCGCTGCCTGAACGTGTCCACTGCCTGGGTACGGCTGACCACCTCTCGGATGACGTCGTAGTCCTGCACGATCAGCTCGCCCATGCGTTTTTCGATGGCTTCCAGGTCTTCCGGGGTAAAGGAGCGCTCGTAGTCCACGTCGTAGTAGAAGCCGATCTCGATGACCGCGCCGATGGCCATCTTGGCGGTGGGATACAGCTGCT
>VXPJ01000076.1 GCA_009839635.1 Pseudomonadota bacterium | reverse complement strand
CTGGCCCTGCAGAGCCTGTAGGCTTGCACTTTCCAGAATTGCCTCACATATAGCACACTGTACCCCACGACGAGGAACAGGGTGCACAGAACATGGCCAGACTTTTCATCGGACTGATGTCCGGCACCAGCGTGGATGCCATCGATGCCGTGCTGATGGATTTCTCAGACTCGGACACCCGCCTGCTTGCACACTTCAGCCAACAGATCGATGCGGAGTTGAAAGACGAAATCAACCGCGTCATTGATGCCAGGGCCTGGCCCCAGGAGACCGAAACACTCGATCACCAGTTTGTGGAGACCTCTGTACAGGCCATTCACCGCCTGCTGGAGGAGGCCGCGGTTGGTGCAGACCGGGTGGAAGCCGTGGGCAGCCACGGGCAAACGGTGTTTCATGACCCGCAGGGCACACCTCCGGTCTCGATCCAGCTTGGTAGTGCAGAAGAGATCGCACACCGTGCGGGAATCCCGACCGTTGGCAATTTCCGCAAGGCGGATATCGATGCCGGAGGCCAGGGGGCACCGCTCGCCTGCGCCTACCATGCCAGACTGTTTCGCGACGAACACGAAGACCGGGCCATCCTGAACCTGGGGGGCATCGCCAATCTCACCTTCCTGCCGTCAGACCTGTTCCTGCAAGTCACAGGCTTTGATACGGGGCCTGCGAATACATTATCGGATGCCTGGATCCAGCACTGCCGGGGCCTTGATTTTGACCGGGATGGCGAGTGGGCGAAAAGCGGAACCGTAGACCAGGATTTGCTCGATCGGATGCTGCAAGATCCCTATTTCCAGCGCCCGCCACCCAAATCCACCGGCCGCGAGACGTTCAACCTCGCCTGGCTGCAGTCCATGCTTGCCCGGCATGAAACACCTCTGTCCGAAGCGGACGTGCAGGCGACCCTGGTGGAACTCACGGCTACGTCCGTTGCGAAGGCCATACATGCTGACCCGTTGGCGGTGACACACGTTCTGCTCTGTGGTGGGGGAAGCCACAATGTCTACCTGGTCTCGCGCCTGGAGCATGCGATGGTGGGCCTGTCCGTGGAATGCACCGATGCGCACGGAGTCCCCTCGAAGTGGCTTGAGGCCATGGCATTCGCCTGGCTCGCCAAACAGGCTGTGGACGGTGCCCCCGCCAACCTGCCCAGTGTTACCGGAGCCTGCCGGGACGTGGTCCTCGGTGAGGTCCACTCACCGAATTGAGGGTTTGCGACCTGCAACAAAAAAGGCGCCCGCAGGGCGCCTTTTTTAGATAGGGTCAGGCTGGCTTCTCAGCCTGGAGA
Organism: Pseudomonadota bacterium; assembly: GCA_009839635.1. Taxonomy (GTDB): domain Bacteria; phylum Pseudomonadota; class Gammaproteobacteria; order UBA4575; family UBA4575; genus WTFY01. Next base: position 6,055 of record VXPJ01000076.1, on the reverse strand, counting down.
AAATGAGGAACCACAGCCGCAGGTCGTCTGCGCATTGGGGTTTCTAATGACGAACTGGGCCCCTTCCAGGCCTTCCGTATAATCGATTTCCGCACCCATCAGGTACTGGAAGCTCATCGGGTCAACCAGCAGCGTGATTCCGCCGTTTTCGACCGAGGTGTCCCCGTCCTGGAAGTTCTCGTCAAAGGTGAATCCGTACTGGAACCCGGAGCATCCGCCGCCGCTCACGAACACGCGAAGCTTGAGGTCCTGGTTGTCTTCTTCCTCGATGAGCTGCTTGACCTTGTTGGCAGCAGCATCCGTAAATACCAATGATGGGGGTGGTGCGATTGCCGTTTCGGTTGCGGACATAACTGTACTCCGTGCCAAAAACTGTAATCTATTAACTACTAGACCTCAATTCCCTAGTCAATATCCCGAAAGTAGCTGTCTACAGGGTATCCGGAGGATTGGGGGACGGCTGGCAGACCAGCTTCCCGTTGACCTCGGCGCCCACGGTCATGCCCAGCGAAGTATAGTAGATGTCGCCGTTGATCTTGGCGCCGGCTTTCAGCTCGATGCCTTCGCTGGCATAGATGTCGCCGTGGACGGTGCCGTCGATGATGATGGAGGTGCCGCGAATCTCTCCCTCGACCACTCCCATCTCGCTGATGACCAGCACACTCTTGTCCTCGCTCTTTGCCATGACATTGCCCTCGACCGTACCTTCGATCTGCAGCCCGCCGCCGTAGTAGACATCGCCGACCACCTTGGACATCGGGCCGACCAGAGTATCGATCTGGACCGCCTTGAATTTTTTCCTAAACGCCATAGTCATTCCTCCGATCGCACCGTGTGAAGCTCATCCCGTTCGTAGACCTCACCCCAGCTGTAACTTGCGACGATCGGCTTGCTCTTTCTGCCGTCCCGAAGCAACTCCACCTGCACTTCGCTCGGTGCGAAGTCCTCAGGCAACGACAGGCTGCCTGAAATCTCCTGAAAATACCTGAAAGAAAATCTCGGCGCTTCATCCTTGCGCGCGCCCCGGACAACTGCCAGCACGAGTTCTTTCGCTACCCCCTGCTGCTCGCCGGTCACGCTCAGTCCGATCACCCCGGAGATCTTTTCCCTTTTCCTGGGCACACCGGTCAGGACCAGACGGTAGGCAAACTGCCCTGCGGTGTCGCCTGCATGCAACTGCAAGGCTCGCACCTGAACCGGTTTATTGTCCGCATCGGGTGAGTAGAGTGTACGATAAAATTGAAGTTCCTGGGTCAGCTGCAGCAACTCGGCATCCTTTTCGCGCATCATGGATTTCAATTCCTTTAGCGCTACCGACTCGGCTTCTGCGTTTCGCTTGGCGAGCGCCACCTCGTTCTTGAGCCGGTCGTTCGACTTCTCCAGCGACCGGATCACCTTATTCTTGTCCGAGACCTCGGACGCCACCAGGTCTTCCAGAAAGGGCAGATTCATACTCATCGTGCCGAGCCCAAAGGCGATGGCCATCACGACCAGAAAAATCAGGACGATCTGGATGCGCGACACCGGGCGTGCAAAAGGTTCCCGGATGCGAATATTCCGTGCCATCGTCCTGACAAGACCGAAACCCAACGAAGGCCTACGGGAAAAGGCCCGCAGCCTGGAGTCCTGAGGTTTCATCGAGGCCGAACATGAGGTTCATGTTCTGCACGGCCTGCCCTGCTGCCCCCTTGACCAGATTGTCGATCACCGACAGCACGACCACCATGTCGCCACCGTTGGGCCGCTGCACGGAGATGCGGCAGGAGTTGGAGCCGCGCACGTGCTTGGTCTCCGGCAGCGCATCGCCCTGCAGGACCTCGACAAAGGGTTCCTGAGTAAACCGCTGCCTGTAGATGGAGTCCAGATCCACCGAAGACTCCACGCCCTGCACGTAGACGGTGGCAAATATGCCTCGCACCATGGGCACAAGATGCGGAGTAAACGTAAGGTTCACCGGGGCCTCGCTGATGCCTTGCAGCTCCTGCGTGATCTCCGGCCAGTGCCGATGGGCAGCCACGTTGTACGCCTTGAAATTTTCCCCGGCCTCGCTGAACAGGGTCGGCACATTAGCACCCCGCCCGGCACCGCTGACCCCGGACTTGGCATCTGCAATCAGGGGGGCCTGCCCGGCCAGTCCCTGCTCAAGCAGGGGCAGGACGGCCAGGATGATGGCTGTGGGGTAGCAGCCCGGATTGGCGACCAGGCGCGCGCTGCGGATATCCTCGCGATGCACCTCGGGAAGACCATAGACGGCCTCCTGCAGTAATTCCGGGCAGGCATGCGCCTGCTTGTACCAGTGCTCCCAGGTGGCTGCATCCTTGATCCTGAAATCCGCTGCCAGATCAATGACCCGAATCCCAGCTTCAATTAGTTCCGGCACCATGTGCATAGCGGTGCCGTTGGGTGCGGCAAGAAAGACGCAATCGCACTGCTTGAGTCCGGACGGATCAGGCGCCACGAATTCCAGCTCGCCCAGGCCAGACAGATGGGGATACAGTGCGGCAAGTGCCTTGCCGGTCTCACTTCGCGAGGTCACGGCCTGCACGCGGGCCTCGGGGTGGGCTGCCAGCAGGCGTAGCAGTTCCGCACCGGTGTACCCGGTTCCTCCGACTATTCCGACAGAAATCATCTTGGCTGGTCCATGTTGGGGTCCCGTGCATCATACAAGATTCGCGCAGGCAGCCAAAAGCCGGACCCTGCCCCGGATTACCTCTGGCATAATCCCTGCTATGAAAAAGCTGCCGCGCTTCAGAAGCTTCATCCACACTGCGCTCGAGGACCTGAGGTTGCGCACCTCAAGGCCGGACGCGCTGGCCCTGCTCGCGGTCCTGAGCGTGATCGCCGGACTGGCAACGGGCCTTGTGATCGTGTCCTTCCGGCTGCTGATCGAATATGCCCAACTGCTTTTCCTGCCGGACAATGCGCCCGGAAACTTTGAAGGGCTGCCACTGGCCTTTCGCATTGCACTGCCCGTGGCCGGAGCGCTTCTGATTGCACTGGTATTCAGGCTCTGGGCCAAGGGGCAGAGCACCGTGGGCGTACTGCACGTCATGGAACGACTTTCCTACAACCGGGGATACCTGGGTCTGCGGGGCCTGGTGCTGCAGTACGTGGGGGCAGCGCTTGCCATCATTTCGGGACAGTCCATGGGGCGTGAAGGCCCTTCCGTGCACCTGGGGGCGGCCACCGGCAGTCTCCTGGGACAGCGCCTGACACTCCCGGACAATGCGATCCGCACCCTGATCGCCTGCGGGGCAGCCGCCGGCATCAGCGCCTCGTTCAACACCCCGCTGGCCGGTGTGATCTTTGCCCTGGAAGTGGTGATGATGGAATATACGCTGGCCGGGTTCCTGCCCGTCATCCTGGCGGCCGTCAGCGCCACGGCGATATCCCGGGCCGTGTTCGGGGCAGAACCCGTATTCTCCGTGCCCAACTTCGAGTTCATCACCCTGCTTGAGCTTCCCTACATTGTCCTGCTTGGCGTGGTCACCGGATTTGCCGCATTTCTCTTTATTTACCTGACCCGGTTTACGGCACGCGCTGGGCGCGAACTGCCGCTCTGGAAACGATTCCTGATCGCAGGCGCCATCACGGGCGTCTTGGCCGTGTTCGTCCCGCAAATCATGGGGCTGGGCTACGACACGGCCAGCAGCATCCAGCAAAACGAGATCGGGCTGGTCCTGCTGCTCATGATATTTGCAGCCAAGGTGGTGGCCACCGCCTGCAGTGTAGGCCTCGGGCTGCCAGCCGGGCTGATTGGCCCGACTTTCTTCATCGGTGCATGCCTGGGCGGTGTGATGGGCATTCTCGGGCAATGGGCGATCCCTGAACCCACCTCTTCCCCAGGTCTGTATGCCCTGATCGGCATGGGTGCGATGATGGGTGCGGTCCTGCAGGCACCGCTTGCGGCACTGACCGCGGTCTTTGAGCTGACCCGCAACTCGAACGTGATCCTGCCCGGTATGCTGGCGATCGTCACGGCGGGGCTGACGGCCAGCGTGCTGTTCGGCCAGCACTCCATTTACCGCACGCTGATGCGAGAACGCGGCATGGATTATCGGCACAACCCCCTGGGCCAGGCCTTTGCTCGGGTGGGCGTGGTCAATATCATGAACCGCAATATCAAGGACAGCCCCCGGGCGGTCACACCCGAACAGGCCAAGGACTTGGTCAAGGGTGGAACGGAGTGGATCGTCATCCTTGAAGACTCCAGTACATCGGTACTGGCGGCAAAGGATCTGACCAACTTCCTGATGGAGAACGAAGTGCTCGGAGAGGTCGACATCGATCTCATGGAAATTCCTGCCAAGCGCTTGCGGGCTGGATTTACCGATTTGAAGGCTACCGTCAGCTCCGCGCGCGAGCAGTTTTTGAGGGAAAATGTGGAAGCGCTGTGCATTCGCAGTTTCTCAGCCGAAGGTACGGCCAAGATCTACGGCGTGCTCACCTTCGCCAACCTGAAAAGTTCATACTTCACCTAGCGACAACTACCCGGATCACCAATATGCTCTGGATCAAGGCGTTTCACATAGTTTTCGTCATCACCTGGTTCGCAGGACTGTTCTACCTGCCGCGCCTGTTCGTATACCACGCGATGTCGACCGACCAGGCCAGCCAGGAGCGCTTCAAGATCATGGAGCGCAAACTTTTCCGGGGAATCATGACACCGAGTGCAGTACTGGCGCTCCTGTCCGGCATTGCCATCCTCCATTTCGTACCGGGCTTCCTGCATACCGGCTGGATGGCCCTCAAGCTCGTACTGGTCGGGTTGCTGATTTTCTACCACGTCTGGTGCGGCGTGATCCTGAAGGCATTCCGGGAAGACAGGAACACCCGCTCCCACGTATGGTATCGCTGGTTCAACGAGGCACCCGTACTGGCCCTGGTGGCTATCGTTGTGCTGGTCGTCGTCAAACCCTTATGAGCGTCACCCGTTCTCGTACATAAGTGCTTACAGGAAGTAATCAACAATTAAGCAGTAACAAGAGTTGCTAATATTTTGCACATGGACTTAGAAAGTTTACTAATGAAACCAATGCCGAGAGTGGTCAGGGGAAACGATCAACGTTTTCACGAAGATCCATCTCAATGGAAACCTGAAAAACCTCTAGGATCGGCTACACTGTGGAAATACATGAGCTTCTCTAAGTTCATGTTTCTACTTCATCACAAAGCTCTCTTCTTTTCTTTAGTAAGAAAAATGGAAGACAAATACGAGGGCTTTATACAAGCTCCCAAGCAAAGTGATTTCGAGGCCGAAAGCACTGTGTATCAGATATTAAGTGAGATGAAACAGAACACAATAGTCTGTTGCTGGACTAAATCTGAGTACGAGTCCAATGTGATGTGGAAAAGCTATGCTGGAACGGAAGGGGAAGGTATTGCCATAAAGACAACATGCCGTGATCTTTTAGAGTCTGTTGACTCTACGGCTCAGTCGAAATTGACATTAGGTAAAGTTGAATATGTGAACTACGATCAAAACCGGATACCTATAAACGATTTGGCCCCGCTCTTTCATAAACGTATAGAGTTCAGAAGTGAAGAAGAGGTCAGGGTAGCAGCAGCGTTGCATTTTGAATTTGAGGGACCCCAAATTGTCATTAGTCCAGAGATAGAAAAGAATGGGGGTTTATATATTCAAGTAGACCTAAACAAATTGGTTAATGAAGTCGTCGTGTCTCCAAATTCAGAACCGTGGTTCAACGAGTTGGTTTATCGACAAATAGAGCAGGCATCGTTAAAGGTACCAGTTGTGCCTTCAACAATTTGATGTGTACACAGGAGACGTGCCCTTCAAATCCCCTGGGCACACTAATCCACTTTTCTGTCACCTTCATCCTCACCCAGTCTTGATATGCCCTTTGCTAGGACTTGGGCCAGATTCAAGCAGTTTAACAGTCCTCAAAGATACTGAAAATCAATAACTTATCGTGTAAGCTATCGGCGTTTCGGTACCCCTACACCGTTGTGTGAACCCTGCCATGGCCCTTGTTTTGCTTGATCTTGATGATACCCTGCTGGACGGGGGCCTGTCGCTGTTAGACAACTGCCG
>VXPJ01000113.1 GCA_009839635.1 Pseudomonadota bacterium | reverse complement strand
CAATTCTTCCTGTTGCTGTGCCGTCAGCTCGGCAGGCTGTCGTGCAAGTTCCTGAGTTTCCTCGTTTTCATGATCGGGTTCGGGCCTGCGGGATTCCTGTGGTGGCGGGCTTTGCCCGTTTTGCTGCGGTCCGTGGCTTCCTTCATCGCCGAGGCTATCGGACGGCTTTTCGAACTCGCTGGTTTCATCATCAAATTCGTCAATGCAGTGGTAGATTTCCTCGGCGGTCATGCCTTCAAAATTTTCATCCACCGGGGTACCCGGGGGTGGTTTCAGGCCATCGTGAATCAGCAGCGGATTGACTGCGTAGTCACATGCCAGCTCCCAGCGCAACCGGATCCGGTGGTGCCTTCGGGCAAAATGTGACAAGGCGCAATGCAAAGCCTGTTTTGCGAGGACAAACTGTGTCTCCTGGATATCCAGCGACCCGATATATTCCGGGTTGAAGTACAGCTTGCGTGCATCAGTGCTGGCGGTCTTGCACCAGCCGGGATCCGCTGCCACCAGGGGCAGGCGCAGTACCAGCGCACCAAGGAAGGGTTTGTCCAGGATCAAGCGGGTTCTCGCAGTGGCAAGCTTGTTTTGGTTTTTAGGCCTGCTCACTGGCGTTTGTCACAAGACGTGTCAGGCGTGATCATAGATCATGATATCAGCGATCTTGTCCGCCCATGTGGTGAACTCCGGCAAGCCGAAAAGATCCTCACCGATTGCCCTGTGCATGTCTGAAACCATCATGACACCCATTTCGCGCTGCGGGAACCGGCCTGCGTAGTTCAGGATATTGCCGTGCACATGACCCGCATTCTCCGTTTGCCTGGCGCGGATGGCATGGCCAACCAGCGCAGAGGCAACCGCATACTGCAAATCGATTTCCTGCGGTGCGGCGATGTCATCTCCGCGTACGATCGCTTCCAGATCGGGCATTTGATCCAGGTTCGCAATAAAAGCATTGAGTTCCACACCTGCTGCAGGTCCGACACAGGCTTGCAGCGCCCCGGTCAGCAGATCGGGCCGATCCGAGAATTTTTGCAGAGCCCGGTGGGCAAATTCCCAGGAACGTGGCGAAGGGAAGGCGACTGGATTGTGTGCAGGATCGAAATCAAACAGCAGGTCGGGTCGAAAACGCAAGAAGGCGATGATCTTATCGTCAATGTGATTGGCATAGGCCCAGGCCACCCAGTCGTCCAGATTGATGTCCACCTCGAAATGAGAAAAGCGGTTGGCCAGCGGGGCCGGCATTGAATAGGTCACACCGCGGTCCCCTTGGCGGTTGCCCGCCGCGAATATGGCCCACCCTTCGGGTACGCGGTACTGCCCAAGTCGCCTGTCCAGAATCAACTGATAGGCGGCTGCGGATACACTCGGCGCAGCCGAGGTAATCTCGTCCAAAAACAGGATCCCGTTCTCACCATGCCGGTCCGCATCTGGCAGCATCGCGGGAATGGCCCACTCTACGGTGCCAGCGTCACGGAAGGGGATACCCCGAAGGTCACTGGGTTCCATTTGAGACAGGCGGATGTCAATGACTTCCGCACCGTTTTTTTTCGCCACCTGCGCAACCATCTGTGACTTGCCTACGCCGGGCGGCCCCCACAGCATCACCGGCGTGTGGTGCCCGAAGGCAGCACCTAAAAACTCTTTTTCAAGTACGATGATAAGGTGGGCGGGTCGCATCGGGGCCGGTCGGTCGCTCAGGTTTCATCGGAGGAGAACCCGGCCTTGCCGTACCACTGTTTGGCTTTTTCCAGATCCTGTTCAATGCCGCGGCCTTCTTCATACATCAGGGCAAGCGTGGTCTGCGACCCCTGCAGCCCCTGTTCCGCCGCCCGGGTGAACCACTTCACCGCCTCTTCGCCATTTCGTTCGGCGCAGTCCCCCTCCATGTACATGAACCCCAGTCCATGCTGGGCCAGCGCATGGTCTTGCTCGGCAGCGGTTTTCATCCACCGGTAGGCGGCATCCGGGCTGGCCACCGTTCCCAGACCATTCTGGTACATGATGGCGCACCGGTACTGGGCATCGGCATCACCTTTTTCCGCGAGCTGAGAGAGAATCTGCAGTGCCCGGGAAAAATGTTTGGCCTCGAATGCCATGATGCCACTGGCTAAATCCATATCGTCGTCTGGCATGTCATCTCCAAGCAGGACAGTCATCGGGATTGACTTGTGATCCTTATGATACGCGAATATTCGAAACCGGACGAATAGCCCGATGGAATACCAGGGTATCCCGATGCGCTGATCCCGCGCTGGTGTATTACTCTGGGACGAATGAAGAAAGCGCATTCGCGTGTCTGTCAAGACATCAGGGCGTTAACAGCCCAAGCAGGTTCTCTCTATAGGGGTATATTAGGGAGATTGCGGCATTTTATATCCTGCCCTGTCACGCTTGAAGCGGCCCTGTGGAAGATGTCAAGAAAAGAACAACCGATAAACCCGGATGCGAAGTTCGCCATGCGCTCCTACATTCAGCGGGTAGCGACGGGGCCTGAATACAGCAAAGACATCTCTTTTGAGGAGGCTCGAGACGCCATGGGCCATATCCTGAGTGGCGCAGCGGATCCAGTTCAGGCAGGAATCTTTTTGATTGCCCTGCGAATGAAGCGAGAGACACTGGATGAGAACGGAGGTTGCCTGCAGGCAATTATAGACGTCTCGAACATCGTGACGGCGGATGCGGACCACATTGTGGACATTGCCGACCCCTATGATGGATACACACGCGGCTTGCCGGTTTCCCCCTTCCTGCCGGCCGTGCTGGCCGCTTGTGGAGTGCGGGCGGTTTCGCATGGGGCGGAGGCCGTGGGGCCCAAGTATGGAGCCACCCACAGGAAGATATTGCGTGCTGCAGGCATCAACGTCGATTTGACCGTGCAGCAGGGAGTACAGCAGATCAACCGCGAGGAGGTGGGGTGGTCTTATATTGATCAGCGCCAGATCTGCCCGGCATTGCACAACCTGATTGCCTTGCGCACCCAGATCGTAAAAAGGCCGGTGATCACCACGGTAGAAGTATTGATCGGGCCCGTGCGAGGAAAGCTCGGCACGCATCTGATGACCGGCTATGTACACAAGCCTTATCCGCCTGTATATGAACACTTGGCACGGCTGTCCGGTTTCGAGTCTTCGGTATTCGTGCGCGGGGTAGAGGGAGGGGTGACGCCTTCCCTGAAGCAGCCCTCAAAGTATTTTGAGTTTCGAAATGATGGGCCATTGACCGAAGTGGAAATTGAACCGCAGCAGGCAGGTATCGATCAGGATGTCCGCGCCGTGCCTTTGCCGGAACTGGAACCTTCCAAAGTCGCCAGAGACGACACGGCGGCAAAATTTGACGTCGACCAGCTTGCCCATGAGGCGGCACATGTGGGGCTGTCTGCATTGCAGGGAGAAGCGGGTCCCGGGTGTGACAGCCTGGTTTATTCTGGGGCAATCATGCTCGTGCATCTTGGCATTGAGAAAAACCTTGAGAGTGCTGCTGAGAGAGTTCGGGCTGTGATCGGTTCAGGCAAGGCATACACACATTTCCAGAAAAACAAATTACAGTAGACTAAGGAGAAAACATGGACCAGCTATACAGAGATACAGTGACCAAAATGGAATCTGCGGGTGTGGACCCGGAATATGTACTAGGTTGGCAAGGCGGCTACCTTGGGCATCCCGAACGTGAAGAACAAAGGGTTACTGAAGCCTATACGGCAGGGTATGAGGACGGCCAGGAGAAAAATACCGACAACTTCGAAAAATGGAAGTAGCGACCACACTTTTGATTACCGTAACCCCGGCAGGCGATTCGCAGGCAGAAGCGAGGCTCATGCCCCTGATGCAGTCTGTCGGATTTTCTGCCGAGACGCCCTGAGGCACTCACTCCTCCCCCCAGACACCGGACTCCGGGATCGGAGGCGGAGAGAATTCTGCCTCATCCAACGAAGCTTTCTGACCCCTGAAGACTTTTTTCAAGCCCAGCAACAGTTTTGGAATTTCAGAATCGATTACGTAGTCTGGGATCCACTTGTTGTCCTTTTCACCCATGACCGCCTGCACGTGATTGGCTGCCAGTCGTCGCATGGGAAACCCGGGCCCGTGCTCTTCTGAATAACTGCACTGACAAAACTCATCCATCCTTTGGTTCAAGAGGTCGATGAAATCCTTGCGGTAGTTTCCGGCGCCACCGGCCTCCTCACGGTTGGTCTGCATGGTGTTTGCAAGATACTGCCCCAGCGAGTTGATAAACAATTCCCGTTCCGAGGCTGTCATAGTGTCGAACACCATCCGGTCCGCAACATGGGCGCCGAAGGCTGCAAATTCCGCGATTACGTCAAGCCGCTGAGACTGCGACCGGGTCTCAAACCCCTCGTTTTCCAGGAACAGGCACGAATCCGCCGCCAGCACCCAAAGATTGAAGGCAATCACACTTGCTATGTCTTCGGGACTGCGTTGTCGTTCCTGCAGGTTCCATTTGGTCTTCAGTCTAGCCACTGTTTTCAAGCACCTTGCTGGTCAGCTTTGTCTTCTTTTCCGATCATAATATAACTCGGCGTATAATGTGCCCATGACCAACCAAGCCGAACTTCTTTGTGCGACCGTGCAGAAGAACTGTGACATTTCAGATGCACGCAACGCCGCCAACTATACGTTATGTGTCTATCTGTTGAAGATGCGTGAGTACTTTCGCTGGGAAAATGGCTACACGTTCGATGAGGCCCTGCCCAAAGAGGAAGTGGGAGACTGGGTACAGGATCGCGAACATCTGTGGGAGACCCTTGAAGAGGAGAACTTTTTGCCGCTGCAGATTGACGGCAAGGAATTTGACCCGTTTGACACCGAAAACATCAACGCGGCGCTGCTGCCCAAGCGTTATGTATACAGTGGGGGTATCGGTCTTCGTGCAACACCGAATTTCTTTCTGGCACGGCTTGAATCAAGAGAGGTCTATAGCGATTTCACGATGTATGTTTCTGCCGACGAATGTGCAAGGGACCTTACCGCCCCGCCGGCCATGACCCAGGGCAAAAACGTCTTCATTCGCAGGGAATCACTGAGCTGGCTGTTATGGGAGAAATACCAGGAGTGGCAGTGGCACAAAAATAAAAATGCCATGGCAAAGGCATTATCGTTTTATGAGTTTGACAAAGGTGTTTCGTACGCGTTGGATCGAATGACAGAAAACGAGCTCGAAGCCGTCACCCTGCATGAAATCGGCGAGTTTATTGCTTCCAAGGAGCTGGGGGATGGCTGGCGCGAAATGGTCATGAATCTGCCACGCTCCAGGGCAGAAATCATGGCCAGGGCTGTCAAGGACCTGCTTGCGGACTGCTTTTCGACCTTGCCGGGGCTGATTGAAAACTACAACCCCGCCTCGTTGCATTTCTATGCTGCCAATCTCACGGCCATGCGCAAGGAATTGTTTCCCGGCTTTCAGAAGGCCTATCAGGTCTGGGTAGATACAGACAATCTGCAACCATTGAAGAAGCTGGTTGCAACAGGTGTGCGCCACTGGTCGTCAGTGGCAAGCGACATGCTTGCATGCTATGAAAAACAGGATGATGTGAGCTTGTCCAAGCTGGAAAAAATTGTCGCAGAAAACCCTCTTTGACCATGATTCAGGGTCGCGCAGATCGCAGGGCCGAACAGCCCCTTCAAACCATCCGCGAAGTCAAGCCTGGCAGCTTTATTTTCGAACAACCCGGATCCCTTCCTGCAGCGTTCTGCGCCGAGGTCATCCAGCACTTTGAGAAGGCCACAGAAGAACAGTATGAAGGGCGTATCGGCCAGCTTGCCGACAAGGACTCGAGCATCAAGAAATCCACGGACCTTGTCATAAGCGGCAAGGCGCACTGGAAAGATACGGACCGAGCCTTTTTCCGGTCACTGGGTCTGGCAATCCGGGAATTTCGTGAAAGCTATCCCTTTTTCAAGGGTCCTTTCAAGGATATGGGATATGGCATACAGAGAACCCGGGCAGGCGAGTATTATCACTGGCACGTCGATGGTGGCAGCCATGACTTCAGCCACCGCCAGCTGGTGGCGATCTGGTACCTGAACGATGTCGCAGGACCGGGTGGAGAAACGGAATTTTTGTTTCAGGGAGTGAAGGTCAGGCCCGAAGCCGGGAAACTGATATTGTTCCCGCCATTCTGGACGCATGAGCACCGGGGTATCCTGCTAGAGCAAGGAGTGAAATACATTGCCACGACCTGGGTTGTGTTTGCATGAGGATCACTTGATTCGGTATAGACCGCCGCTCGCCCCCGAGGAATTTGAAGAATACTTTTCGTTCCGATGGGTCCAACTGCGCGAGCCATTGGGCCTGCCCCGTGGCAGCGAAAGGGACTCGCTGGAGGATACGGCATTCCATATTGCGGCCTACGACGAGCAGTCCATCATAGGGGTGGGCAGATTGCACATGGAGACCGACGGTACGGCAAGAATACGCTATATGGCGGTACATCCAGATTACTGGCACAAGGGTATCGGTCGTTCAATTCTCAGAAAACTTGAACAGTTCGCACACGACCATCAAGTAAGGGTTTGCTGGCTGAACGCGCGCGAAAGTGCGGTGGAATTTTACAAGAAGAACGGCTATGTCACATGCGGTGCCTGCAAGAGCGAGCTTTCATCGGTGCATCACGAAAGAATGGAGAAGATGTTGGGCTGACTTGGCGCGCTGTACCTTTCCAGAGGCATGGATAGAAGCTGCGTTGCCAATTGCACATGCACGGGGTTACCCAACACAAGACACCTGCTTTGATAAGCTAAAGGTGGCTCAGGAGTCCTCACGGATGGCACCGGGCATGGTATAATTCAAGCACAAGAAACTGTTGAATTCTTCAAGGAGGTGAAGTCTCATGACAGTCCCGAAAGCGGGTAACTACGAGCGTTTTTTCATGTCAGACGACTGGTCCGATGAAGATGCAAGAAAAGCTGCTGTCGAGGAAGGAATTACCTTGACGGATGATCATTTTGAAATGCTGCATGCTCTGCAAGAGTACTACTCAAAACACGACATCAATATGATAAACATGCGTGAACTGCATGATGCGCTGGAGGAGAAGTTCCACTACAAAGGGGGCATGAAATACCTCTACGACCTGTTTCCAGGCGGACCTGTGGCCCAAGGTTGTAGAATCGCAGGCCTGCATGTGCCTACGGGTGCTGTGGATAAAGGGTTCGGAAGCGTAGCCTAAGACTACCTGTTGCTGCCAGCCAGCCTTGCAAGCAGCCATTTCTGAATGGCTGCGGCTAGTAGTGCAATCCCATCTTGATGTAACCGCTCGGGCAGACTTCGGCACAGATATGACAGCCCACGCATTTGTCGTAATCGGTGTCGACATAACGGCCCATCGCACGCTGGTCTTTCTTGACCCGGAAAATGGCATCTTCGGGGCAGTACACCACGCAGTTGTCACATTCGAAGCACATGCCACAACTCATGCAGCGGGCTGCTTCGTCTATCGTTTTTTGTTCTTCTAGCGCAGAAAATCTTTCCTGGAAATTATTCAGCACCGAATCTGCCGTGATGTTGGCTTCCTGCCGGCGATTCATGAGCTCATGATCGAAATAGGCCAGGTGCAACTGATCATGGGTCGCGATCTCGGTGGCGGAGCGGTCCTCATAGTTATGAATGGCAAATCCCGCTGAATC
>VXPJ01000001.1 GCA_009839635.1 Pseudomonadota bacterium | reverse complement strand
TCGAGCTGCAGGTGTTTGTCCCAGGTCTGTTGGGAGGTCACTTTGCGCCCCACTGCAACCAGAATGGTATCAAACGGAATGCGGACCTCCTTGCCCCCGTGGCTGCAAATCAGTACCCTGGAGTCCGGTTCCTGCACGACCTCCTGTGCGGCGTGCTCGGTCAGTATCTGCACGCCGTCGCGCCGGAAACTTTCCGTGACCATGGCCGCAATCTCCGGGTCTTCACGCGGCAGGATTCTGGACCTGCGCTGCACCTGGGTCACTTTGGAGCCTAGCCGAGCAAAGCACTGCGCCAGCTCACATCCGATCGGACCCCCTCCCAGGATGACCATGCGCTCGGGAAGGACATCGATGCCCCAGATGGTGTCCGAGGTATGATAACCCGCCTCCACCAAGCCCGGCAGGTCCGGAACCAGGGGACTGGCCCCGGTCGCCAGGACGATACTCTTGCTCGTCAGCGTCGTTCCGTTCACGGAAACCGTCCACGGGTCCTTCAGTTCTGCCTCGCCCTGTATGCACTCGACTCCCAGCTTCGTATAGCGCTCCACGGAATCATGAGGCTCCACCGTCTGGATGACGCGCCGTACGCGCTGCATGATCTTTTTGAAATCAAATTCCACCTGTACCGGCTCACAGCCGTACTGCTGTGCCCGTTTCGCCTGGGCGATAAACTTTGCCGAACGTATGAGCGCCTTGGAAGGTACACAACCGGTGTTCAGGCAGTCACCCCCCATTTTGTTTTTCTCGACCAGCGTTACCCTGGCCTTGACGGTCGCGGCAATGAGCGCGGCGACCAGCCCTCCCGAGCCCGCGCCGATGACGATCAGGTTGCGGTCAAACTTTTTTGGCCGCCTGAAACCGGCATAGACCCGCCGGGCACGAAGAAGCCCAACGGCTCTCCTCGCGATCCACGGGAAAATTGCCAGCAGCAGCAACGCGAACAGCAAACCCGGCGTCAGGATCCCGCCGAGGGATTCCAGACTGGCCAACTGGGTGCCGACGTTCACGTAAATGATGCATCCGGCCACCATGCCGAGCAGGCTGGTGACAAAAAAGACGGAGGTTCGCATGGGGGTAAGACCCATGACGAGGTTGATGACGAAAAACGGGAATATCGGGATCAGTCGCAGTGTGAACAGATAAAACGCCCCATCTTTCTCAATGCCACGATTCACGGCCGCCAGCTTGTCCCCGAAGCGATTCTGCACGAAATCACGAAAAATGTAGCGCGACAGCCAGAATGCGATGGTGGCCCCGCAAGTGGCTGCGAGCAGCACGACAGCCGCGCCCACGGGCTACCCGAAGATCGCACCGGCAAGCAGGGAAAGTACGGCCGCACCCGGCAGGGACAGTCCGGTTACGACCAAGTAGATCAGGAAATAGATCAGTGCCGTCTTGACAGGATAGGCGTGGAAGTAGTCGGTAAACTGGAGTTGCTTTGATTTGATATATGAGAAATCGAGGTAGTAGTGCAAATCAAGAATGAAAAAGACTGCGATCAGGGCGATGACAATTAAAAGGACCGCTATTTTCTTCATGGCAATTACCCCATGGTGCCTTGCGCCACACTGCGCATTCTGGCTTCGGGCATCCGGCTGGGATTACAATACCCATCCCACAAAACCCGTGATACCCCGTAATGAAGCTTGCAACCTGCAACCACGACAGTGAAGCGCATCTTGCCGTGGTGCAAGGTGATTCTATCCTGTTACCGGCAACCTGTCCCGGCTGGTCGCCGGAAATAGACAGCCTGCTGCAGGTCATCGATCAAAGTGACCGACTGCTGCCGCAGTTGTGCGAGCTGGTACGACAATCCCCTCGAGAACAGTGGATGGCACTGGCTTCGGTCGAACTGGTATCGCCCATCCCCAGACCGCGTCAGAACATGATGTGCCTTGGCTGGAACTACATGGACCATGTGGAGGAAACCACGCGCAAAATTGTTGAAGCCCCGAAATTGCCGAAATACCCCATCGTCTTCACCAAGTCAGTCTCCAGTATGAACGGTCCCTATTCTGACATTCCGGTGGATGCAGAAGTTTCCGACAAGATGGACTGGGAAGTGGAACTGGGTGTCATTATCGGTAAAGGTGGTCGCGGTATCCGCCGTGAAGAGGCCCTGCAGCATGTGTTCGGGTACACGGTGATCAATGATGTCTCTGCGCGTGATCTGCAAAAACGCCACAAGCAGTTCTTCATTGGCAAGAGTCTGACAGGAGCCTGTCCCATGGGCCCCTGGATCGTCACCGCGGACGATATCCCGGACCCGCAGACGCTGAACCTGACGTGCCGGGTCAACGGTGTGGTCAAGCAGGACTCGAACACGAAGTACCAGATCTTTGATATTGCAACCGTGATTGAGACATTGTCCCGGAGCATGTCGCTTGAACCTGGGGATATCATTGCAACCGGCACCCCGAGCGGTGTCGGCTATGTGCGCAATCCGCCCGAATACCTGTTTCCGGGGGATGTAGTAGAATGTGAGATCGAGTCAATTGGCACGATACGCAATACGGTCACTGCAGCGTGAATCATTGGAGCGAACTCGCGCCTCCTGCCCACGGTATCCAAATGTTTATAAAATCACTGCACCACCGGTGAGCACGCATTGAGTCCCTGGAGATAGGTAGATGGATGTCAAAAAGCGCGTACGGGAAATTTTTGAGCAAGAAGCCGGAGCCATCGCCTCCATCCCGGTCACGGACAACTTCGAAAAAGCGGTGTCTTTGCTCAGGGACTGCCATGGCAAGGTGCTGACGACCGGCATGGGCAAGGCGGGGCACATCGCGAACAAGTTTTCAGCCACCCTGTCGTCGACCGGGACGCCAGCCTCTTTTCTGCATCCCGGCGAAGCCGCCCATGGCGACCTGGGGCTGATCGAGGAAAACGATGCCATGGTCGCTTTCTCAACCAGTGGCAAAACGCGCGAGGTCCTAGAAGTGCTGGTGGCAGGACGCGAACTGGGTCTGCACACGGTTATTGGAATCACTTCACATCCGGACTCGAAGTTGCGCGATCTGAGCGATGTCATCCTGGACATGGGCACGATCCGGGAGGCATGCCGACTCGATCTGACCCCGACCTGCAGCATGACGGTCATGCTGGCCATCAGTGATGCCCTGGCCTTGTTGCTGATGGAGCAGAAGGATTTTACCCGCGAAGACTACGGGATGCGCCACCACGGCGGGTATCTGGGGAAAAAAGCCCGTCGCACAAGCTGACAAGCCAGTGACGGCAATGATTTCGGACCGAGTACGAAGCCTCACCCTCATACGTCATGCGAAATCGAGCTGGGACCATCCCGAGCTACAGGATTTTGACCGCCCCCTGAACCGACGCGGACTTCAGAATGCGCCGATGATGGGCCAACGACTGGCTGCCGTGAGCTACCGCGCAGACACCATCATTTCCAGCCCGGCGAGGCGCGCCATCATGACTGCTAAAAGCATTGCGGCGGAAATCGGCTTCGAGCCGAACAATATCGTACAAAACCCGCTCGTGTACGGTGCCAGCCTGGGAGTACTCACGGAAGTGGTCAGGGAAATCAGCAGCCGTTTCCGGCATGCCGTGCTGGTGGGGCACAATCCGGGGATCACGCAACTGTGCAATTTTCTTGGCGACTCCCAGATTGACAGCTTGCCCACTTGTGGCATTGCCCGGATGGAATTCGATGCACGCAGCTGGGAAGATGTTTTCCCCAAAAAAGGCCACCTGGTCGAGTTCGATTACCCCAAGAAAAGATAGCCATGCCCAAGGCGCACACCTTGGTGTGCGGGGAATCAGAATCCGCTGAACCCCGGGATCAAGCGGTCAAAATTCATATTCAACCTTTCTCATCTCCTGGTCCGAGTGATGCCCCTCCCACAACTCTGCAATCGTGCATTTTTCCTGCGGATGCTGTACATCACCCGCGAGCTCGGCCAGTGGCCTCAGCATGAAGTTGTAGCGAAGCACATCGGGATGCGGCAGGCTCACGCCATCCACCTGCAGGACTAGGTCATCGTATAGCAGCTGGTCCAGGTCCAGCGTGCGGGATACAAACGATTCCTTGCCGTGAGTACGATCATGTTCTGACTCGATCCGTTTCAGTGTCTGACTGATTTCCTGGGGGGATTGGTCGGTGTGGAATCCGACGACCAGATTATGAAAATCGTCTCCTTCAAAACCGAAGGCCGGGGTCTCGTAGACATTGGAAATATCCAGGGGGCCGAAATGGGCGCGCAGGGTGGCCACGGAAGAGGCAATGTTTTTTTCCTTATCGATATTGCTACCGATACCGATGAAGACGCGTGCCATCAAGAGTTGCGCTTGCCACGCTCGATGGTGATTCCGACGTCGCGCGCCCCACGCACGGCCCGGGGCTTGCTGATCGTGATGCGCAGCCACGGGATGTTGTACTCCTGGATTAGCATGGCAGCCACTTTTTCAATCAGGCTCTCGATCAGTTCGTAGTGGCTGGCTTCCACGAACTGCACGATGCGCTTGGCAACGGCCTTGTAGTCCAGGGTGTCGTCTATGGAATGTGAAGCGGCAGCCTGCGTGATGTCTGCAGCCATCTCAAGGTTGATGCATACCTTCTGCCGGATACGCTTCTCCCACTCATAGACGCCGATGGTCGCATCGATTTCCAGGTCGCGCAAAAATATCGTGTCCTTCGCCATGTTCAGTTGTGCCATCGAGAGAATCGTCCATCCCGAGCAAAAGCCTCTCAGCTTGTACCCGTATAACGATTCTGGTATCTTGCGCGCCCTACAGATTGACTGCATCCAGTACAGAAACCACAGCCATGTCACGCGTATGCCAAGTAACGGGAAAACGGCCGATGTCCGGTAACCACGTCTCCCATGCACATAATAAAACACGGCGTCGTTACATGCCTAATATACATACTCACCGCTTTTGGGTGAAGAGCGAGAACCGCTGGATCAAGCTGCGCGTATCCTCGCAGGGCGTGCGCATCATTGACAAGAAAGGCATCGAGGCAGTGCTTGCAGATATTCGAAAACAGGGGGTCAAGGTCTAGCCTCGCAAGACGGACCCGGAAATCAGGATGGCAAAATCAGTACGTGAAAAAATCAAGCTGGTCTCCAGTGCAGGTACGGGCCACTACTACACGACCAGCAAGAATAAACGCACCATGTCGGAAAAGCTGGAATTGAAGAAGTACGACCCGGTCGTTCGCAAGCACGTTCCTTACAAGGAAGCCAAGATCAAGTAAGCCCGCACCCTGCCCAACTCCCCTTGGGCCAGATGCATCCAGTGACTGTTTCGCCTAGCCTACGGGAGTGGGCTGCAATGCATAGCCTCTCAGGCTTTGCGCAAAGGTCTGCAGGACACGAATCCCGGTCGCCTCCGCTTCCTTGCACCACTGGGTGATGGCCTGGATCAGGCGCTCGTGACTGGCATAGGTCTCGTTCCACAATTGCTGCAAACGCCCTTGGAACTCATACACCGTATGCAAGGCTTCGCTGTCTTGCAAAAGCACCTGCAGGTGCTTTTGATGCAGCGGTTTCAGCCGGGATTTTTCACGGATCAGCGCGGTTCGCATCTGACGCATCAGTTTTTTCCCATGCATTTTGTTGCCGGACAATTCACTGCGAAATGTCGGCAGCGTCACGTGCTGAGCATAGTCAGCCATGACATGCAGCTTGCTGGAAATGATGGCCTTGGCCGTTTCGAGGTCAATTTTTTCCTTGATGGCTACACGCACGGGTTGCGGAGCACGCCTGCGAACCTTGGCCAAGTTCAGAAAGGACAGCATCCGAATGTACAGCCAGCCTGTGTCAAGTTCCCAGCGCTTGCTGGAAAATTTCGCCGAACCCGGGTAGGCATGATGGTTATTGTGCAACTCCTCACCGCCGATCAGGATGCCGAGATTCATGATATTGGTCGAGCCGTCGGGGGTTTCGAAGTTGCGGTATCCCCAGTAATGGCCAAAGCCATTGACAACGCCTGCTGCGGTGACTGGTATCCAGATCATCTGAACCGCCCAGATCACGACCCCGAGAAGACCAAACAACAGCAGGTTCAAGGCCAGCATCAATACCACTCCCATTGAGGAAAGGCGCGTGTACAGGTTGCGCTCGATCCAGTCATCGGGCGTGCCGTGACCATAGTGCTCCAGGGTGTCCGCATTTCCGGCTTCTTCCCGGTACAGCTCCGAACCCTGCCAGAACACCGTGCCAATACCCACCACGTGCGGGCTGTGCGGATCTTCCGCAGTCTCGGTCTTGGCGTGGTGCTTCCTGTGAATTGCGACCCACTCCTTGGTCACCATACCGGTAGTTAGCCAGAGCCAGAAACGGAACAGATGCGCCGACAGTGGATGCAGGTCCAGGGCACAGTGTGCCTGGCACCGATGCAGATATACGGTGACCGACACGATGGTGAGATGTGTGAGAACGAGTGTGAGGACGATATATCCCCACCAGGGCAAAGCTATCAATCCATCAAGCATAGGCGGATCCTAGTACGGGTATTTGTTATTTTTCTTGGAGAAACCCGCTTTTTGGTCCGTGCATCATACGTGTTGACAAGGGAATTGCACAAGCTTGCACGGCGCGTCCCGGCTGAGCACATGGTTCACGCTATCCCGTGTATTCCAGCAAAAGACTGCCCGATTCCTGCTGTAGCGCGGTCCACCTTGGGGCAATGTATTGGGTAGCCTGGGGCTCAATCACGATAACTGGACCGCTCAGCGTTTGACCCAGGGCAATGTCGGAGCGCCTGAATACCGAGACTTCCTTCGTGAACTCATGCAGGCGGGTCTTTCCGATCGCCGAGCCCGGGTGGGTGCGGTCAACGCGAGGCAAGGGCAACTCGGGCGTATCCGTATTGGTTGCAGTGAGCCGCAGATTGACCAACTCGACCGGCATATCCAGTGCATAACCATAGCGCTCGCGATGGCGCCCGTGAAATGCCTGTCCAACCGATGACGGATCCTGCCAAGGCAGCCTCAACGTGGCTGACTGGCCCTGATAACGCAGATCGAGTTCCCGTTTCAGCGCATACGGCGAGGCAGACTCCACCTTCAAGTCGGAGGCAATTCTGTGCTCAAGTCGGGTAAACACCTCCTCCAGCTCCTCGCTACCGCACTCATCCAGCAACTGGATGCAGCTTTGAGACACCTCCTTGCCGGAAGGCGCTGCCAGCAGGCCAAACGCCGATAACACACCGGTATGGGCGGGAACCAGAGCCTGGTGAATGCGCAAACTCTCGGCGAGATCGCACACGTGAAGGCCACCCGCACCCCCGAAACTGACCAGTGTAAAGTCTTTCGGGTCATGGCCCCGGTACACCGACATCACACGCAGGGCTTGTGCCATCTGTTCGTTGGCAATCCGCACGATCCCCTGGGCACAGGTTTGGGGGTCCAGACTCACACGCTGGGCAAGGCGAGCGATGACGCTTTGGGAGGCAGTAGGGTCCAGGTCCAGGTTCCCGGCGAGCTTGCAACTTGAGGGCAAGCGCCCCAGTACTACGTGGGCATCGGTCACGGTGGGCTGGCCTCCCCCCTGTCCATAACATGCCGGACCGGGCGAGGCGCCTGCAGAATCCGGACCTACCTGCAGCAGTCCGCCTTCATCCACCCAGGCAATCGAGCCACCGCCGGCGCCGATAGTGTGGATGTCAAGCATGGGCACGGCCACTGGAAGTCCCGCGATGTTACCG
>VXPJ01000154.1 GCA_009839635.1 Pseudomonadota bacterium | reverse complement strand
GAACCGGGTACACTCCGTGCCCCCAACTGAATTCCCGTACTAGGTTGCATCCCTTTATGAAACTGATCATTGGTAACTACAACTATTCCACCTGGTCGATGTGCGCCTGGCTATTCGTGCACCGCCACGAGCTGCCGGTCGAGGTGAAGTGCTACGACCTGAATAGCGACAAGCTGAACCAGGTGCTCTCGAAACGATTTTCTGGCGACAAGGTGCCGGTCCTGCTCGACGGGGACACCGAGGTATGGGATTCGCTGGCCATCCTGGAATACCTGGGGGAGCGCTTTCCCGAGTCGCACGCCTGGCCCAAGGACCGCAAGGCCCGTGCGGTAGCACGTTCCGTGTGTGCGGAATTTCATTCCAGCTTCGAGGCCCTGCGCACCGAGGCCCCCATGAACCTGCGCAAGCGGTTCCCCGGCTACACCCTCAGTGAGGCCGCACTTGCGGACCTGCGCCGCATCCAGGAGTTGTGGCGCTACTGCAGGGAGAACTTCGGCAAGGGCGGGCCCTGGCTGTTCGGAAAACCCACGGTCGCGGACACCCTGTCTGCCCCTGCGATCATGCGTTTTCGAAGTGTCGAGGTGGAGCTTGATGATAATGCCCTCGACTATTGCCGCACCATGGACAAGTGTCCCTCCATCCGCGAATGGATCTGCCTGGCCCTGAAAGAAACCCATCGTGTCGACGAGGACGAGCTGGACTGGCCATCTGAGGTGGTGACCGAAATCTAGCGGATGCTCGGCTGACCTGACACCGCTTGCCAACCCTGTTGTTGTAGCGGATTGAGAGTCCGGGCTTGTAATCCTGTCAGGAATGCATAAAATTAGGGGTGCAGGCAGTGTCTGCATGGTCCCGAGTGCGCCGTTTCGAGCGCATACTTTCACGAACATCACTTTATTATTTCGGATAGGGAGAAACAGTCGAGTGAGTGAAGCGATCAGTCACATAACGGACAGTACCTTTGAACAGGAAGTGCTGCAGTCCGAACAGCCAGTGTTGGTGGACTACTGGGCACAGTGGTGTGGTCCGTGCAAAATGGTGGCTCCGATCCTCGATGAAATCGCCGTGGAATACCAGGGCAAGCTGAAAGTCGCCAAGCTCAACGTGGACGACAACCCGGATACGCCCCCGAAGTACGGGGTGCGCGGAATTCCGACACTGATGATTTTCAAAAACGGCAATGCCGAGGCGACCAAGGTCGGCGCCCTTTCAAAATCACAGTTAACTGCATTCATTGACCAGAGCCTCTAGAGAAAAACAATACCCACGGTCTCTGGCAACCGTTATCAGATTTCACAAACTTTAATACACAGTACACGACGATACAGGCCAGTCACATCCAAACCCCCTAAATACAGCCGACGCTGTATCCCGGTGTAAACGACATTTTTCCGCATGGTCCTGAGGGCATTGCCCGACCGTGCACAACTCACTGCAAACTTTGAACACGACGAGTGTGAACGACTATGAACCTGACTGAATTGAAAAAGAAACCTGCCGCTGATCTGGTGGATACGGCCGCAGAGATGGGCGTCGAGAACCTGGCACGCTCCCGCAAGCAGGACATCATCTTCTCCATCCTGAAGGCGCATGCAAAAAACGGCGAGGACATCTTTGGTGACGGCGTGCTTGAGATCCTGCAGGACGGCTTCGGCTTCCTGCGCTCGGCCGAGGGCTCCTACCTTGCGGGCCTGGACGACATCTACGTGTCCCCCAGCCAGATTCGGCGCTTTGGACTTCGCACCGGCGATACGGTGTCAGGCAAGATTCGCCCACCAAAGGACAGCGAGCGCTACTTCGCCATGCTCAAGGTCGACGAGATCAATTTCGACAAGCCCGAGAACGCCAAGCGCAAGGTGCTGTTCGAGAATCTCACCCCGCTGCACCCGGACGAGCGCCTGAAGCTTTCCAGGGGTAACGGCTCTACCGAGGACATCACCGCGCGCATCATCGACATCTGCGCGCCCATCGGCAAGGGCCAGCGTGGCCTGATCGTCTCTCCGCCCAAGGCCGGTAAGACCCTGATGCTGCAAAACATCGCGCAGAGCATCACTTCCAACCACCCGGAGACCTACCTGATTGTGTTGCTGATCGACGAACGGCCTGAGGAAGTCACCGAGATGGAGCGCATGGTGCAGGGTGAGGTGGTTTCCAGCACGTTCGATGAGCCTGCCAGCCGCCACGTGCAGGTCGCGGAAATGGTGATCGAGAAGGCCAAGCGCCTGGTCGAGCACAAGATGGATGTGGTAATCCTGCTGGATTCCATCACGCGTCTGGCGCGTGCCTACAACACGGTGGCGCCAGCCTCTGGCAAGGTGCTCACCGGTGGTGTGGATGCCAATGCTCTGCAGCGCCCAAAACGCTTTTTCGGGGCAGCGCGCAACATTGAGGAAGGCGGCAGCCTGACCATCGTTGCCACCGCGCTGGTGGAGACTGGCTCGAAGATGGACGAGGTCATCTACGAGGAATTCAAGGGCACCGGCAACATGGAAATCCATATGGACCGGCGCATTGCAGAAAAGCGCGTATTCCCAGCCATCAACATCAACCGCTCCGGCACCCGCCGCGAAGAACTGATCACCGACAAGGAGGAACTGCAAAAAATCTGGGTACTGCGCAAGTTCCTGCACCCGATGGACGAGATCGAGGCCATGGACTTCATGCTTGGGCGCATGCAGTCGACCAAGACCATCGAAGATTTCTTCAATGCGATGAAACGCTAGCTGGCTCAGTGCCGTGAGCGAAGCTTCTCAAGCGGCACGAACTTCATCTGCAACTCTTTCTGATAATCGCGATCGAAGATCAGTTCGATCGATACGACCCCGTCTTTTTCACCAGCCTTCACCTGCTTGAGTTCGGGCAGCACCTTGGCCAGATAGGCACAGCTTGCCGCAGCGATACCCTCCTCGTCCTCGAGCAGCGCCGACACTAGGTGCCCGGCCATGAATTCCACACGCTCCTGCTCGCTCGGTGAGGTGATGAACTCGCCGTTCAGGAAGATGCCGGCATCGAGCTTCTCGTCAAGCATCATGAGCGAGGCGCGCTGCTTCGGGCTCAGCGCTTGGGCGCGGTCGTACTCGAGCATGGGCGTACCATTGACCTGTACCACCAGCAGTTCCCTGGGCCTGTCTGCATGCTCGCTTGCCATAGTTCCGTGTACTGAGTCCTTCGTGGTTTGCTTATACCTGACGGGGGGTCTCGAAGCTTAGCGCAGTTGAGCGCGGGTGCAAGCCCCGCACCTGAAGCGAGGGCTCATGTGTGCAAGAAGTTTTCGATCTCATCGGCGTGGCGCCTTGCATCGCGCTCACCGAGCTCGATCAGGTAGCGCAGGTAGTCGGGCTGAAACATCAACAGCGACAATGAGTCCGGGCTTTTCGTGTCTTTGGTGCCAAAGCCGCGCGTGAAATACCTGAAGGGCTGCGGCAGGTTGATCTCATAGTGGCCGGCCAGCTTGCCGATGTCTTCGCTCGGGCGAAGCACCAGCACGCGGACCTTCTTGTATTGCGCGCGCGAGGCTTCGCTGAGCTGCTCGTAGACGTTGTTAATGCGGCTCATGTTGGCCGCATCGTAATCGAGCAGGTCGAGGAACATCGAGTCCAGCAGGATGCCGATGATCTGCGCGACCGGCACGTAGCCCTGGATCATGGATTCCTCGGGACCGAGGTGTGCGTCCTGGAAGCGGGTGGAGATAGCGAGGATGCGCTCGGCGCCAAGGTGCATGGCTGGGGACAGCGGGGCGATCGAGCGGATGCCACCGTCACCATGCCAGCCGTCGTTGATCTGGATGGCCGGGAAAATCAGCGGCAGGGCAGTCGAGGCCATCACGTGTTCGATGGTGATGTTCGCATTTTCGCTGCGCCGGCGCGGTCGCCGCCAGTGCTCGCCGACGTGCCCCTGGACCCAGGTAACGGACACGCCGGTGCCGTAGTTCGTGGCTGTGATGCCGAGCACGCGCAACCGCCCGCGCTCGATGTTCTCCTGGATGCCGGCAATAGGCTCGCCTGCAGGAGTGCCCAAGTTCCTCTCTAGGAGCCGGCGAAGCGGATCGTTATCCAGCAGGCTTCGCCGACCACTGCCGATGCGCCGTCCGCCGAGTACCAGGTTCAGCCCCCAGCGCAGGAAGTTGACCAAAAAATACCGGCTGTCAGTGCGAAAGACCTTGTCCGCATTCAAATCCGTCCAGATGTCGACCAAGTGCTCGACCGCATCAGCAAAGTTACCCGGATGGGAAGCCAAGTGCACGGCATTGAGCGCCCCCGCCGATACGCCGGTCAGGATGGGTGGATGAAAGTCCTCGAAATGCTTGCAGATATACCGCAATACACCGACCTGGTAGGCGGCGCGGGCTCCGCCGCCGGTCATCGCAAGGCCAAGCTCCAAACGGGTTCCATCTGACATGTTCAGTCCAGGTCTGGGTGGGCCGGTGCGCTCAGCATCCGCAGCCATCGGGCGATTGCGGACAGAGTACGCATGACCCGCGTATCCGGTCTACAATTACACTAGCGTTGAATCTCAAGTATACCGTATCGCCATGTCCGACCCGCGCCCTCGAAAACCCGAGCTTCCGCCTTCTGCGGAGCCGGATACCTCCGGGCAGGACATCGACCCGCAGGAGACCCGGGAGTGGCTGGCCGCCCTCGATGCAGTGCTCGAGCGAGACGGCGCACCGCGCGCCCATCATCTCATCGAGCAACTCATCCACAGTGCGCGAATCCAGGGCGTGAACCTGCCGTTTCGAAACACCACAGCCTACGTCAACACCATCCCGGTCGAAGAGGAGGCACGTCTGCCGGGTGATCCCCGCATGGAACACCGGGTACGTTCGCTTGAGCGCTGGAACGCGCTCGCCATGGTCGTCAAGGCCAACCTGAAACATCCCGAGCTCGGCGGGCACATTTCCACCTACGCCTCGGCGGCCACCCTGATCAGCATCGGCTTCAACCATTTCTTTCGCCCGGCCAACGGTGAGTTTGCCGGTGACCTAGTGTACTTCCAGGGCCATGCCGCACCCGGGGTGTATGCACGCGCTTTCCTAGACGGGCGCCTGAGCGAATCGCAGTTGCTGAATTTCAGGCGCGAGGTTGAAGGCGAGGGCCTGTCCTCCTATCCGCATCCCTGGCTGATGCCGGACTTCTGGCAGTTCCCGACGGTGTCCATGGGTCTCGCACCGATCATGGGTATCTATCAGGCGCGCTTCATGAACTACCTGCATGACCGCGGCCTGATCGATAAGGGCAGCCGCAAGGTATGGGTATTCACCGGAGACGGCGAGATGGACGAGCCGGAATCGCTGGGTGCCATCTCGCTGGCTGCGCGTGAGGAACTCGATCACCTGATCTTCGTGATCAACTGCAACCTGCAGCGCCTAGACGGGCCGGTGCGCGGCAACAGCAAGATCATCCAGGAACTCGAAGGGAATTTCCGCGGTGCAGGCTGGAACGTCATCAAGGTGCTTTGGGGCAACAACTGGGACCCGCTGTTTGCCCGCGACAAGCACGGCATCCTTCGAAAGCGCATGGAGGAGGCGGTCGACGGCGACTACCAGAATTACCGTGCCAAGGGGGGCGCCTACGTGCGCGAGCACTTCTTCGGCAAATACCCGGAACTGGTGAAGATGACCGAGCACATGACCGACGATGACATCTGGCGGCTGAACCGCGGCGGCCACGATCAGCAGAAAATCTATGCCGCGTATGCGCGTGCGGTGGCCCACACCGGCCAGCCGACCGTGATCCTTGCCAAGACCGTCAAGGGTTACGGGCTTGGCAAGAGCGGCGAGAGCCTGAACATCGCCCACCAGCTGAAAAAACCGGCGCACGAATCCTTGGTCGCCTTTCGCGACCGCTACCGAATCCCGATCAGTGACGCCGATCTCGAGGACGTGCCGTTCTACAAGCCGCCCGAGGACAGCCCCGAGATGCGCTACCTCAAGCGCCTGCGCAACAAGCTGCACGGCGAAATGCCAAGGCGCGAGAGCCCGACGATCGAGCTGAAGATACCAAAACTCGAGGCCTTCAGGGAATTGCTCGACGGCAGCAAGGGTCGTTCGTATTCCACCACCATGGCCTTCGTTCGCATCCTGTTGACCCTGACACGGGACAAGGCACTGGCCCGCCACATCGTGCCGATCGTGCCGGATGAGGCGCGCACGTTCGGCATGGAGGGCCTGTTCCGAAGCCTCGGAATCTACGCGCACCGTGGCCAGCAGTACGACCCGGTGGATTCCGACCAGGTGCTGGTTTACCGCGAGGACCGCGCAGGACAGATCCTCGAGGAGGGCATCACCGAGGCCGGGGCTATGTCCTCCTGGATTGCTGCAGCCACCTCCTTTTGCATCCATAACATGCCGATGATCCCGTTCTATATCTTTTACTCCATGTTCGGCTTCCAGCGGGTCGGCGATCTGGCCTGGGCGGCCGGAGACAGCCGCGCCCGGGGCTTTTTGATCGGCGGCACCTCCGGGCGCACGACGCTGGCCGGTGAGGGGTTGCAGCACCAGGACGGGCACAGCCATGTGCTCGCTTCCACGATCCCCAACTGCCGTGCCTACGACCCGGCCTTCGCCTATGAACTCGCTGTCGTCATCCACCATGGACTTGAAGCCATGTACGTGGAGCAGAAGGACTGGTACTACTACATCACGGTGACCAATGAGAACTACGAACACCCGGCGCTGCCCGAGGGCTGTGAGCCCGGCATCATCCAGGGCATGTACCGCCTGCAGGAAGCCCCCGGGTCCAAGGTGCAGGCACGTCTGCTCGGCAGCGGGGCGATCCTTCGAGAAGTCATCCGTGCGGCAACCCTGCTGTTTGAGGACTTCGACATTTCGTGCGAGGTCTGGAGCGTCACCAGCTTCAACCGCTTGAGGCGCCAGGGCATGGAGGCCGAGCGCTGGAACATGCTGCACCCGAGGCGAAAACCGAAACACTCTTTCGTTGAGGACTGCTTGGCAGGCAGCGATGCACCGGTGGTGGCAGCCTCGGACTACATGAAGATCTATGCCGACCAGATTCGCCCCTATGTGAAGGCCCCCTATGTCGTGCTCGGTACCGACGGGTTCGGACGAAGCGATACTCGCCAGAGCCTGCGTCGCTATTTCGAGGTCGATGCCGAATCCATTGTGGTGGCGACCCTGCACATACTGGCCGGGCAAGGCACCATCGAGCGCAAGCACATCGGGGTTGCCATGAAAAAATACCGGCTGGATCCCGAAAAACCACCCCCGGTGCACAACTGATCGTACATGGGCCAACTCAAGGATATTTGCATCACCGACCTTGAAGACGACGCTCCGGTGGACGTGGTCGAGATTTTGGTGCAGGCGGGTGAGGCCGTCGAAGTCGACCAGCCCCTGGCCACCTTGGAGACCGACAAGGCCTTGGTGGAGTTCCCGTCCCC
Organism: Pseudomonadota bacterium; assembly: GCA_009839635.1. Classification (GTDB taxonomy): domain Bacteria; phylum Pseudomonadota; class Gammaproteobacteria; order UBA4575; family UBA4575; genus WTFY01. The sequence goes on along the minus strand of VXPJ01000154.1, from coordinate 450 downwards.
GCATGCTGGCGTGGTGGGTGAGATTCACGTGCAGCCCGGGGACCAGATGGTGCAAGGGGATTCATTGCTCGCCCTGAAACTTGCCATGCCTGCGCCCGACTCAAAGTCGTCTTTGCCCGATGCGCAACCGGCTCCGGCATCGCCCGAATCCGCACCAGACCCCAGGCCCGTACCGGCACCGGCCGAGTCGACTTCCCGGGCCTACGCCAGCCCGGCCATGTACCGCTATGCCCGTGAACTCGGGGTTTCGCTTGAGCGCGTACAGGGCAGCGGGCGCGGCCTGAGGGTCTTGAAGGAGGATATCGAGCAGCATGTGCGCACCCGCCTGCAGTCCCCGTCCGCGCCTTCGGCGTCTGCCCCGGCCCCCCTGCCGGACGTTTACAAGTACGGGGACACCGAGGAAGCGCCCCTGCCCCGGATCCAGCGCCTGCCTGCAGAGAACCTGCTTTA
>VXPJ01000122.1 GCA_009839635.1 Pseudomonadota bacterium | reverse complement strand
CAGGTAACGCAGCATGCCTAACGATACGATGCCCAAAAGCCGACCTTGCTCTACGACCAGATAGTCTTGCTGGTTTGGAATGACCCACCGGTCGACAAAGGTCCTTACTGATTGCGAGGCATCGGGATAGGTGCGCGAGTGGTCCAGGATATCACCGACCGTGATGTCATCCAGCGCAAAGTCCAGGTACGCTAGAGACGGCAGTTGCGGTACGGACGACGCGTCCTGTAGCGATGGTTTGGCGCTACGTATGGCCGTGTTGATCACCGGAGGCATCAGCAGGATATAGGCCACCATGATCAGCACCAGGAGTGAGAAAACACTGGGGTCGATGGCACCTGTCTCGAAAAGAACCAGCAAAAGTGCAATTTCTGCAACACCCTTGGCCATCATTCCCGTGGCCAGGGTAAATGGCATCTCCTGGCGGGTAACATAGGCACCGATCAGGGCTCCTGCGAACTTGCCCACGAAAGGCACGATCACGAGTGCCGCGATGGTCAATGCCGGCAGCTCGACAAACGAAAGACTCAGGTGCAGCCCTGCTGCAGCGAAGAAAAGTGGTATGAAGAATCCCTCTGCAATGCTGCGCATGCCGGGCACGATATCCCGGCGCACCTGATAAGGCAGCCCTGACAGTGCGGAACCGAACAGCAGTGCGCCAAGGGAGCCGTGCAGACCCATTTTTTCGGCGCCGGAGACCGTCAGAAACAACCCGCCCAGGATGAGTCCGAAGGAGAGCTGCGGCACGGACAGAAATCGCTTCAGCAGCATGATTACCGACGGCATCACCCGGCTCGCCAGCACCCAGGTAATCACGGCAAAAGCGACAATCTGACCCAACAGGAGCAGTACACCGCTCCAGTTCAGTTCATGGGTATGCTCACCGATCGTGAATCCCACCAGCAGCAGCGCCAGCATCTCTGCCATCAGCGCCGTGGTAAAGATTCTTATTCCAATGGGTTCACGCAGATGACCTCCGTCGACCAGTACCTTGGCGGCAAGTCCAAGGCTGGTCAGTGACAAGATCCCGGCCAGACAAAGCGACTCCGTGAAGTCCAGCCCGAGCCCGAAATCGTAGACCACGTCGCTGGTAACGGCCATGATAGCCAGCATGGGCACGAGCACGGATATGACCGCGGCCACAATAAAGCGCCCGCGAAAGGCAGCCACAAAGCTGGGAATATCAAGCTCATCCAAGCCGATGAGAAAAAACAGGAGAAAGATGCCGATCCCCAGCAGAATCTGCATCTCGCTGGTGGGTTCGACGATTCCCGTCACAGGGCCCAGCAGTATGCCTACCACCGTATAGGCCACAATCGAGTTCACGTGGAACCGCTTGAAGACAGCCTCTGCTAACTTGGTGGCCAAAATCAGCAGGCCGATGGATAGCAGTACTTCTTCAATCATGTCCGGAAAAATGCCTGTACAGGAGTCTATCTAGCCGAAAGCCGAAGGGTCCACAAGGCGGCATCCCATGGCCGGTTCGTTCTCAGTTGGCCTGTGTGGTGATCTCCACAAGAGTACGAGGCCCATGGCACACTGGAGATACAATGTCGCGAAACCGGAACTGTCAAGTTCCAGAATCCGACATTCCCCAAGCGCTGTATCTTACCGAAACTGCGTGCTGTAGACACATACAAATGATTATTTTGGGATACAAAAATGGCCTGATGTTGATCAAGTAGCAGTCACCGCGGCAACCGCTATTTTTCCCGGTCCTGTGTGAACTGTGGCGGAGAGAGAGGGATTCGAACCCTCGGTGCCCCGTTGAGGACACACTCACTTTCCAGGCGAGCCCGTTCGACCACTCCGGCATCTCTCCACGATGGGCCAAGCAATAGACAGTCTACTGCCATGTCCCGAGCACGATGTTTCCTGCAGTTGCCCGGAGATTCAGACCTGTCAGGATTTTTTGCCCTGGTCGTTGCTCCCGGGGCTGTACACCGATGAGGGGAAATGTGCAACGTTCTCACCCGCATCAGAAATTTTGGCCGTTCCCCGCTTGTCTACTTCATCGATACGAATGATGGAATGCATGGGTACGAAAAACCGCTGGACCTGTTCAAATTCAGATTTGAGCTTTTCTTCACTCGGGTCGACCACCACCGTCGATCGCTCATCAAAAGCCAGTCCCTCTATCGTAATAAATCCATATAAATCAGATTGATATACCTGATTTGCATAAATCTCATAAACTTTATTCAAGTTATAGAAACTGATTTTGTAAAGCGGCTTTTTCGGCATGGTTGGAAAACTGACCTCTATTCAGGGCTATCTACTCATGCATGTTCTTGATGATGGCATCTCCAAAACCGGAAGTACTGACCAGGGTAGCGCCCGGCATCAACCGCTCGAGATCTTCCTGTACCTCCTTGGAGGTCCCAGGCCGTCTTGCCCGGATCTGGATTCCTGCCCGGGCCCGTGCCAGATCGTAGGTCACCGTTCTGGATGCAATTGCACCTGAGATTCCGGCAATGACCAAATCGGCTGCCTCTTTCCATCCCAGATGCCGCAGCATCATTTCCGCCGACAAAATGATGGACCCGGGATTCACCCGGTCCTTGCCCGCATGGGTTGGCGCAGTGCCGTGCGTTGCTTCAAAGCATGCAACATCATCGGAGACATTTGCCCCGGGCGCGATACCGATCCCCCCGACCTGGGCAGCCAGGGCATCTGAAATATAGTCTCCATTCAGGTTCAGGGTCGCGATCACCTCGTAGCTTTCCGGTTTTAGCAGGATTTGCTGCAGGAAATTATCTGCAATGATGTCCTTGACGATGATGTCACTGCCATTGTTCGGATTCTTGATCTTGCACCAGGGGCCCTCGCCGATCACTTCGGCATTGAATTCGTTCAGCGCCAACTCGTAACCCCAGTTGCGGAATGCCCCTTCCGTGAATTTCATGATGTTTCCCTTGTGCACCAGGGAAACAGACTTGCGGTCGTTGTCGATCGCATACTGGATGGCCTTGCGGATCAAACGAACGGAACCTTCCTTCGAAACCGGCTTGATCCCGATGCCCGATGTTTTAGGAAAGCGGATTTTTGTAACATTCATTTCTTCGCGCAAAAAGCCGATGATTTTCTTCACTTCATCACTCTGCGCTTCCCATTCGATCCCCGCATAGATGTCCTCGGTGTTTTCCCTGAAGATCACCATGTCGGTCGTCCCCGAATCCTTTAACGGTGTGGGCGTGCCCGGGAAATAGCGGATCGGGCGCACACATGCGAACAAGTCCAGTTTCTGCCGTATGGCCACATTCAATGAGCGCATTCCCTCTCCCACAGGTGTGGCCAAGGGTCCCTTGATCGAAACCACGTACTTCTTCATCACCTCTAGGGTTTCATCCGGCAGGTAGTGGTGCTTGCCGTACAAACGGGCAGCTTTCTCGCCGGCATAGATTTCCATCCAGCTGATGCGGCGCTTGCCTTCATAGGCCTGGTTGACCGCAGCCTTAACCACGCGACGCATGACGGGAGTGACATCCAAGCCGATTCCGTCACCTTCGATGAATGGAACAATCGGCTTGTCCGGGACATCCAGGCTCTTGTCCGGATTGAGCGTGATCGCCTCTCCCTCCGCAGGGACCTGGACATGCTCGTAGGGCTTGTGCTGCTGCATGATGCGCCCTCAGGAAAATATCAACTGGTCTTTGATTATAGCAAGACCCGGAGGACTCACTGGCCCTCCAGCATCATACAGAGGCACGATCAGCTGCAAACCACGGCTGTCATTCAGCTTTGGAATCAAACTGGACCTCTTCCGTGGAACCGGTCAGGGCCGTTACCGAAGACTGGCCGCCCTGGATGGTGGTAGTGACATCGTCGAAGTAGCCTGCACCCACTTCCTGCTGATGACTGACAAAGGTGTAACCGCGATCACGTGCATCGAACTCCGGCTGTTGCATCATGTTCACGTAGGCCGTCATGCCTTCCTTCGCGTAGCCTGCTGCAAGGTCGAACATGTGGTACCACATGTTGTGAATGCCGGCCAGGGTAATAAACTGGTACTTGTAGCCCATGGCGCCGAGTTCACGCTGGAATTTTGCAATCGTGGCATCATCCAGGTTCTTCTTCCAGTTGAAGGAAGGCGAGCAGTTATACGCGAGCAACTGCTCGGGATGCTCCTTGTGCACCCCGTCGGCAAAGGCCTTGGCAAACTCCAGGTCGGGAGTTCCGGTTTCGCACCAGACCAGATCCGCATACTCGGCATACGCCACACCCCGGGCGACCGCCTGCTGCAAGCCATTTTTCACGCGCATGAAGCCTTCCGAGGTCCGCTCTCCGGTCAGAAACGGCTGGTCTCTTTCATCAAAATCCGAGGTCAGCAGATTGGCCGCTTCGGCATCTGTCCGTCCCAGCACCACCGTCGGCACGCCCATCACATCCGCAGCAAGCCTGGCGGCGTTGAGTTTCTGGCAGGCCTCCTGGGTCGGCACAAGTACCTTGCCGCCCATGTGGCCGCATTTTTTAACCGCGGCCAGCTGATCTTCAAAATGCACACCGGCAGCGCCCGCCACGATCATGTTTTTCATCAGCTCGAACGCATTCAGCACGCCGCCAAAACCGGCTTCGGCATCGGCCACAACTGGCACAAAGTAGTCGATGTCACTTTCTCCACGCGCCCATTGAATTTCATCGGCACGCTTGAAGGCGTTGTTGATGCGGCGTACCACGGTGGGGACCGAGTCATAGGCATAGAGCGACTGGTCCGGATACATGGTTTCGCTCGTGTTGGCATCGGCTGCAACCTGCCAGCCGGACAAGTAGATGGCCTTGATGCCCGCCTTGACCTGCTGGACCGCCTGGCCGCCCGTTAATGCGCCCAGACAATTGATGTAGTCTTCCTCGTTGACCAGCTTCCAGAGCTTCTCCGCACCATTTTTTGCAAGTGTGTGCTCTATTCGCAAAGAACCTCGCAAACGCACGACATCTTCGGCCGTATAATCACGCCTGACATTTTTCCATCGAGGGTTCGTGGCCCATTCCTTTTCCAGTTCTTTGACCTGTTCAGCTCTGCTATCACTCACAACCGTGCCTCCTTATGAAGCTCCTAGAAATCATTCAAATACTGCTTATTGACCCAAGAATCAAAGTCAATAGTTGAGCGGGAAGTGTATACTATCAGATACCAATTTGAAGTCACTATTAAATTCGCTCCGCACTCAAATGGTACCCCCCATGACGATCAACACCGCCGATCTCTGTGACGCACATGAGTCCAGCGTCTCTGTGGCCGAACCCCTGTTTCAGGATTTCGGGGGAGTGGAGTCCTTCCACGGGAAAATTTCTACCGTCAGATGCTTCGAAGACAACTCGCTGGTCCGCGAAGCACTCAAGAGCCCTGGGGATGCACAGGTGCTGGTCATCGATGGTGCAGGCTCAAGGCGAAGAGCGCTGGTCGGCGACTTGCTGGCCCAGGCCGGAGCGGACAACCAATGGGCCGGTATCGTGGTGTTCGGATGTATACGGGATTCACAGGTCATCTCGACCATCCCGATCGGCTGCAAGGCGCTCGCTACCGTACCTCTTAAAACCGAGAAAAAAGGGGCTGGGGAAAAAGACGTCCCCGTTCATTTCGCGAACGTGGATTTTGTCCCAGGCCATTTCCTGTATGCCGACAAGGACGGAATCATCGTCAGCGAAGAAAACCTGATCACCTCTGCCTGATCGGTCTTCAGCATGGAACCCGTTCTCCACGAGTACGAGTCAGGTATCACCTGCATCGATACGATGCTGGTGCAAACCGGGCGCGCCGCCTGCTACCTGCTTGTTCAGGACGGGCATGCAGCCTTCATCGACACGGGCTCGGCCCATACGGTGCCATTTCTGCTGAAGACGCTGGAACTGAAGAACATTCCCCTCGAAGCTGTCGAATATGTGATCCCCACCCATGTTCATCTGGATCATGCCGGGGGTGCAGGCCTGCTAATGGACAGTCTGCCGAATGCAAGGCTGGTGATCCACCCACGAGGAGCGCCTCACATGATCGACCCCTCCAGGCTTGTCATGGGTGCCACCGAAGTGTACGGGGAGAGCGGATTCAAAGAGCACTTTGGAGAAGTCCGTGCTGTCGATGAACGGCGCGTGATGGTGACTGCAGACAATTCTGACCTCAATCTTGCCGCACGGACCCTGGTTTTTTTGCACACACCGGGACATGCCAATCACCATTTCTGTATCTATGACCGGGCCAGTGACGGAATTTTTGCAGGGGACACCTTTGGGCTTTCATACAAGGAGCTCGATGACGAGAACGGGGCTTTTATCATGCCGACCACCACGCCGGTGCAGTTCGACCCGGACGCCTGGCAGGAATCCCTGACCCGCCTGCTCGATCATCATCCCCGCCACATGTACCTCACACACTTTGGCCGTGTAAGCGAAGTCAGGCGCCTGGCGCAGGAACTGCGCCAAGACATCGAAAGCTATGCAGACATGGCCCGCCAGCACATGCATTCGCGCGATCGCAAGGCAAAAATACACGCGTCGCTGACCGACTATCTGCGAAAACGGCTAAGCGAGCGAAAGACCACTGAAGAAGTGGACAGGCTGACCGATTTTCTGGCGTATGACCTGCAACTGAATACCGCCGGACTTGAGGTCTGGCTGCAAAGACTTCAAAGACGCCCGGCCTGATCGATCCGCTTATCGAGCATTCCCTGCGGCAAATCCCGAAGACACCCGTTCAGCGACGTTCCTGAAAGAAATCTTTCAGCAGCTGGCTGCACTCCCGCTCGAGTACACCGCCTGTGACCTCGACTGTATGGTTGTGCCGTGGGTCGGCCAGCAGGTCAAACACTGAACCCACTGCTCCAGTCTTGGGGTCATGTGCCCCGAACACCAAGCGCTTGATCCGGGCATGCAGCATGGCACCGACACACATCACGCACGGCTCCAGCGTCACGAACAATGTTGTATCAAGCAAGCGATAGTTGTTGAGGAGACTCGCGGCTTCACGCATGGCGATTATTTCCGCATGAGCGCTGGGATCACTGTCCGTGATGGACCGATTGCATCCCTGGCCAACGATTCGCCCCTGATGGACGACAACTGCACCCACCGGCACTTCCTGACCAGCCTCGGCATGCCGTGCCTGTCTGAGGGCCTCGGACATCCAGTATTCATCGTTGTTCAAGTCAGCAAGTTCTCAACTTGGATATCCTGTCGGGTACAACCTGCTCCCACCTGATCGTCGGCAGGCTGCCAGCCCGGCAATATCATTTTTAGGCAACACAATAAAATTTCCATGTTCGGAGATTGTTGCAGACCATCTTCGAAAATTCCTGAGCCCCACAGAAAATCATTTTCCCATTGGGCCTTGCGCGGCCGGTTTGACGGTCGTCAGCTCATAGCGCGTGGTTCTACCACCCCCTGATAACAGGATGATAATGCCCTTGGCAACCAGGTCGGAAAGATCACGGCTGGCTGTTCGATTGGGGCACTTGGTAATAGCTTCATACTTCCGGGTCGTGATTCCGCCTTCAAAGCCCTTTCGACCCTCAGCGAACACCCGAGACACCATCCTGTCCTGCCGGTCATTCAGCTGATCCCCATAGGCTTCGTAGAAACGTGTTTTGGCCAAAACAAAATCCACTTCTTCCCTTGCGATTTGCTGTGCCGTGATGACCTGATTGGCAAAGTAGTCCAGCCAGGTGTTGACGTCTGGGCTTCCATGGCTCGCTTTCTCCAGTTGCAGATAATAGGATTTTTTATCCCCCTCTATCGCCGTGGCAAGACAAGCCGTAGTCGGATAGCCAAGAGACTGCGAAAGCGCATGGTCGGCAATCGCCCTGCCGACTCGCCCATTGCCATCATCGAAGGGGTGAATCACTTCGAACCAGAGGTGTGCAAT
>VXPJ01000030.1 GCA_009839635.1 Pseudomonadota bacterium | reverse complement strand
ATGCTTGCCGGCTCTACACGCTCTTTCGAGTTGTGATCCACCAACACACCCCGCTTGCAAAATCCATCAGTATGTAGCTGGATGCCCCAAAGTTTGGTGCTGCGGGTATCGGGCCCGGTTCTGCATGTACAAATGTACAAACAAATAGCAGGCCCAGAATTGAGATCACTGTCTTAAGCTTCATCGAACCTTCTGTTCTCCAAATAACTGCTCGTATGCAGTAGTCACTCAATTACAATCCGGTGTTCTCTCATACCCATATCAGTGAGCTTGGCAAAGGTAATGTCGGCAGACTGCACAGTAGGCAGTGGACCGACTCGTACCCGGTGAAGCACCCCTGTGTCCCTCGCGATTGAGGACACGGATACCGCCCCGAGATTGAGATTGCGAAGTTGATTTAACAGCTGATCCGCACTTGTGCGTTTGCTGAAGGCGCCCACTTGTACAAATACTTTAGGCCTTCCATGGATGACCCGCTGACCCGCTTCCTCAGTCCAGATCGCTGTATTTTCGGTCTTTTCAGTATTGGTATTTTGTGTGGCTTTTGTTCCAGATTTTTTTGCCAGCGGGTAGTGTAATGGATCGAGCGCACGAATTTCCACTAGGCCGGTCCCCTTGGTGGCAATATCGAGCTTCTTGGCCGCCGAATACGACAAATCGATCACTCTGTTTTGATGAAAAGGGCCACGGTCGTTCACACGCACGATTACCTGTTTGCCATTTTCAAGGTTGGTAACCTGGACATAGGTCGGCAATGGCAAACGGGTGTGTGCGGCCGTCATGGCGTACATGTCATACGTCTCACCGCTGGAAGTGCGTCGGCCGTGGAATTTTTTGCCATACCAGGAGGCAATGCCACGTTCGGTAAAGCCGCTGCTCGTGGACAGCGTATGGTAACGCTTGCCAAGCACTGTATAGGATGGCGGATTGCCGTAGCGGCTGCGCGGCTCAGCCTTGGGAATCGGGTCAGGCGGTAACCCGCGTGAAGGGGCCTTTGACACAGGTGGAATCACAGAAACCACCGCCGTGTGTTTTTTCGATGTACAGGCTACCTGTCCCGAGACCAGCAGAACAAAAATACATGCATTGACAAAACAGGCTGCAAGTCTAAGAGATTCAGTTCTGAGCAACGTAGTCTTTGAAATCCTGTTTGACCTGTTGGCTTAATTGGTACACGGCCATTGCGTACATGGAGCTGTGGTTGTAGCGGGTAATAACATAAAAATTGTTCAACCCGACCCAGTATTCCGTGGAGTTGTCCTTTTTGAACTCCAGCAGCGCAACCTCACCCTCCTTTACAGGCAAATCGTCGTGCGGCTTGATGCCATATTGCGACAACTCGAAAATCGGGGCGGCAGGCTTGAGTCCCTTCTTCAAAAGTGCCTTGTACCGATCCCCCTTTACCGTGACTGGGAAAGTGACAGGTTGACCCATCTGCCATCCATGTTCCCTTAGGTAGTTGGCCACGCTGCCAATGGCATCTGCATTGCTTTCCCACAAATCCCGTTTGCCGTTTTCGTCAAAATCAACCGCGTATCTCCGGTAACTGCTGGAAATAAACTGGCTCTTGCCCATGGCTCCCGCGTAGGAGCCCTTGATGACGGAAGGGTCCAGTGCCTCTTCTTTTGTCAGCAGGAGAAAATGTTCCAGCTCGCTGCGGAAAAACTTCTTCCGCGGTTCATATTCAAATCCCAGCGTGACGAGCGAATCAAGAACCGGATACTTGCCCTTGTATCGTCCATAGAATGACTCGACCCCGATGATAGCAACAATAATTTCGGGGGGAATGCCAAACTGCCTCTCAGCAGCCTCCAAAATAACAGCATTCTGGGCCCAGAATTGCAGACCTTCATTGATCCGCTTTGTGGTGAGAAATATCTCCCTGTACTCGCGCCAGTTCTTTTTCTTCTCTGCCGGGCGCTGGATGGCGTCCAGCACCTGTACCTGTTTTTCCACATTCCCGATAAGGGCCGTCAAAGAGGATTTCGGGTACTGATATCGTTCTGAAAAGTCGTCTATGAAGCTTCTGACTTCAGCAAGGTCCAGATAGCTTTCGCTCGCAACCCCCTGGTTGACTGCAAAAGTGCACAGGACAAACACAGCTGCCGATAATTTCTTCATGGCTCAGGACGTAAACATGTTTTGACTTGAGTGGATGGACATCAGTATTCCAAAGGCTGCCAAAATGGTGACCATCGAGGTCCCTCCGTAGCTGATCAATGGCAAGGGAACACCCACGATCGGCAACAACCCGCTCACCATACCGATATTCACCACAAAATAAACAAAAAAGGATAAGCTCAGGCTGCCAGCAAGCAGCCTAGAGTAAGTATCCTCTGCATAAGATGCAATACTCAGACCGCGCATCACAACAAACCCGTAGACAAATAACAGCAGTACAGTCCCCAAAAAGCCAAATTCCTCACCAAACACGGCAAAGACAAAATCAGTGGAGCGCTCCGGCAGGAAATCAAGCTGGGACTGTGTTCCATTCAGCCAGCCCTTGCCATACAGACCACCGGAACCCAGTGCTATCTTGGATTGAATGATATGGTATCCGGCACCCAGCGGATCACTTTCAGGGTTCAGCAGGGTGATGATTCGCTGCTGCTGATAATCGCGCAGATAGAACCAGAAAGCCGGCACGCTGGCCAGAATCAAGCCCCCCGAGACCGCCAGCAGCCGCCACGTAATCCCGGCCAGAAAAATGACAAAAAAACCGAGACTTAATACCAGAACTGCCGTACCCAGATCGGGCTGCAGGAAGATTAGCCAAACCGGCGCTGCAATCATGAGCAGTGCCACGACGATATACCGCAAGGAAGGCGGCACATGCTTGTCGCTAAGGTACCAGGCGATCATCATGGGAAGAAATATCTTCATGAGTTCAGATGGCTGGAAACGGATAACACCCAGGTCGAGCCAGCGCTGCGCTCCCTTGCCGCTGTAGCCCACGAACAACACCATGACCAGCAACGCCAAGCCTCCCAGATACAGCCATGGTGACCATTTGAACAGTTGCTTGCTCGGGATCTGTGCCAAGAAAAGCAGCACCAGAAAACCGATCACGAAATGGACAGACTGGTGCAGGACAACACCTGCGTCATGGTCTGCAGCACTGTAGAGTACGGCCAGCCCTGCCCCGCAAAGTATGATCACACCACCCATTAAAATGGGGTCGAGATTGAGCAATGGTCGCGCTGGGTGTTTCGTTATCGGGCTGAGTGTTGCCATGCTGTGTGTCTGCTGATAGAAATCATGAGGCATCCTGCTGCGCGTACTCATTCCCAAGCAGGTAATGATCCAAGACGGCTTTCGCTACCGGAGCGGCTGCAGTGCCACCGCCACCACCATTTTCCACAACCACTGCAATTGCAATTTTTGGCTTGTCTGCAGGGGCAAATGCAATAAACAGGGCATGATCGCGGAGTTTCTCGTCGATTTCCTCCTCAACGTACTCCCGATACTCTCCGTCCTTTTTCAGGCTGAACACCTGAGCGGTTCCGGTCTTGCCGGCAATCCTGTACCCGGCATGCTTTCCCATTGCATACGCAGTCCCGTTCGGCTCGTGCACGGAATCTTCCATCGCTTCAACAATCCGGTCCCAGTGAAGTGCATCGGCTATATCGACAGAGCGCTGAGCAGATACCAGGTCCTCGCCTATGCCATCCCCAGATGCACGGTCCGCCGGTAAAAATTTTCGCAAAAATTTTGGCTGTACCCCTTGCCCGCGCGTCGCTAAAACACTGGTTGCAAGGGCAAGCTGCAGCGGAGTGGCTGACAAGTATCCCTGGCCTATGCCTGTGATGACCGTTTCACCGGGATACCAAGGCTGCCCGTGCGCCTTTCGTTTCCATTCCTGTGAAGGCAGGATGCCTTTGGCCTCACCCCAGGTATCGAGCCCTGTCCTGCTGCCAAAATTGAACTGCGCTAGGACCTCGGCTATGCGGTCAATCCCGAGCTCGTATGCCAGCGTATAGAAATAGACATCGCAGGACTGGGTGATGGCCTTGGGCATGTCCACCCTGCCATGCCCTTCCTTTTTCCAGTCTCGGTACTTGTGCTGACTGCCGGGCAACTGATAGTACGGGCCTGCCCACATGGTATCGTCCACCCGGGTTACCCCATAGTGCAACCCGGCCAGAGCGACCATCGGCTTGATGGTCGAACCCGGCGGGTACAGACCGGACAAGGCTCGATTGAACAGCGGCTGATCCGGATCATCACTCAACTGTGCATACTGCATGCTGCTGATACCGCTCACGAACTGGTTGGGGTCATACGTGGGCGTACTGACAAATGCCAGTATTTCGCCGGTTTCCGGTTCTATGGCCACGACAGAACCCTTCCGTTCTCCAAGGGCCTGCAGTGCAACTTCCTGTAACTGCGCGTCCAGGGTCAACATGACGTCTTTGCCTGGTTCGGGTGGAATGCTCTCCAGTACCCGGAGCCTGCGCCCCTGCGCATTGATTTCGATATGCTGGTAGCCCACGGTGCCATGCAGGGCCTGTTCATAGAATTTCTCCACACCCACCTTCCCGATATAGGTGGTCCCGCTGTAGTCCTTTCTGTCCAGCTTCTGCATTTCGTCGGCGTTGATACGCCCCACGTATCCCAAGGCATGAGCGTTCACCCCTGCCATCGGGTAGTAGCGGCTGGCATGTGCGGTTATTTCGATACCGGGAAACCGATGACGGTTGACCGAAAAACGTGCCACTTCTTCTTCGCTTAGATTTACCTTGAGCGGGATGGATTCAAATGACTGTTTTCGCTTCAGGTCGCCATGAAATTTCTTGAGATGATGCTCCTCGAGATCGATAAGCCTGCCAAGCTGCGAGATCACCTGATCCATGTCATCTACTTCTACCGGTGTAACCCTGATCTGGTAGCTGGGCTTGTTGGCGGCCAGCAAGTTCATATTCCGGTCATAGACAAGCCCTCGGGTGGGAGGTACCGGCACGATTTTCATGCGGTTTTCATGGGACAGGGTTGCGTAGTGGTCATGGCTGCTGACCTGCAGATAAAACAAGCGCAGGGCCAGGATCAATATGCACAGCAGGACAAGCAGGGCCACGAGATAGATCCGTGTCCTGAAATAGCGTTTTTCCAGCCGAATATCTTTAAAAAAATCGCGTGCAGCCAATTTCGACTATACAATCCAGTGTGCGACTTGGTGATGGTACCAAATATACACCCCGTATCTGTACGGATACACTTTTTCCGTGCTGTTTTCCCGTGGGCTGTTTCGGCATTTATCAGGAACCACGGGTGTTCGAATCAGGGAATTGTGCATGACCACATGTTGGCGAAGACCGGTATTCAAGTACAATACCCCGTTTCCGGTCTGCGAGGACTGACATTCATTCATCTGGATACCGTCTACTTCTTCGGCCACAGGGAACAATTTTGGCATCTCGATAGGGAGAAATTTTCATGACCATTCACCATCTGCCCGTCACGCTGGGTATCCTGGGCCTTGTCGTTGCGTTATGGATTTACCGGTCGGTACTGCGCTACCCCCAGGGCAGCAGCACTGTTGTCGAGATTTCAGATGCCATTCATACCGGTGCAATGGCCTTTATGCGGCGCGAGTATTCGATTCTGTTTGCCTTTGCCGCACTGGTCGCGGTCCTCATCTGGTTCTCTGATCTGGGCTCGAATACTGCGATCTCGTTTATTGTGGGTGCACTGTGTTCATCGGCAGCCGGCTATATCGGTATGTACACTGCGACCCGTGCCAACGTTCGCACGACCGTGGCGGCACACGAAAAAGGACGGGACGCTGCACTGAATGTAGCCTTCATGGGAGGTTCTATCATGGGGCTCACCGTGGCGGCCATGGGCCTGCTGGGACTTGGCGCCCTGTATCTGGCTTTTGGGAGGGATCCCGCTACGGCAAATGTCATCCATGGCTTTGGCATGGGCGCATCGGTTGTCGCCCTTTTCTCCCGTGTCGGCGGAGGAATCTACACCAAGAGCGCAGACGTGGGCGCAGACCTGGTCGGCAAGATCGAAGCGGGTATCCCCGAAGATGACCCGCGCAATCCCGGGGTCATTGCAGACAACGTGGGGGACAACGTCGGAGATGTTGCCGGCATGGGGTCGGATATCTTTGAGTCCTACTGCGGCTCGATCATTGCCACTGTGGCAATCTCTGCAACCCTGGCGCCGACCGTGATTGAACGTTTGGGCGAGAGACAGGACCTGATGTTCTTGCCTTTGGGCCTGGCTTCGACCGGCATCATCTGTTCAATTCTGGGAATTTTCCTGGTCAAGGTAGCTGCCCGCAAATCTCCTGCAACGGCTCTTCGGATCGGGACTTTTTCCGCCGCAGTGATCTTTATTGCCGCGGCCTATTGGGTTGTACATGCGCTTGGAGTTGACACCGGCGTGTGGGCTTCCGTGCTCGCCGGGGCAGTCGGCGGGATCATCATTGGCCTGGTCACCGAATATTATACCGGGGCCGCACCGGTGCGGAAGATTGCCACCGGCGGTGAAACTGGCCCTGCAACGGTCATCATTGCGGGTTTGGCAACCGGTACACAATCCGTAGTTGTACCCGTGCTGAGCCTTGCCGCAATCATATTCTTTGCGAACCAGTTTGCTGACTTGTACGGGGTCGGCATTGCCGCTGTAGGCATGCTGGCAACCGTCGGTATCACGATGGCCATAGATGCCTATGGCCCTGTCGCCGACAACGCCGGCGGGATCGCAGAGATGGCTGAGCTTGGAGATGATGTACGAAAAATCACCGACGAACTGGACGAGGTGGGCAATACCACCGCAGCTATAGGCAAAGGATTTGCGATCGGTGCGGCCACGCTGGCGGCGCTGGCAATCATCACCGCCTTCCTGGCTGAGGTCAGCCACGGAAAAGAAGCCATAACTCTGGATCTGAGCGATCCCCAGGTTTTGATTGGATTATTCATTGGCGGGGTGTTTCCCTTCATTGTGGCATCCCTGACCATCACGGCTGTCGGAGATGCTGCTTTCGACATGATCAAGGAAATCCGTCGACAGTTTCATGAGATTCCCGGACTGCTGGATGGCAAGGCCAAACCTGACACGGTTCGTTGCGTGGATATTGCAACCACGGCAGCGCTGAAACGCATGGTAACCCCGGGCTTGCTGGCCGTGATTGCGCCGGTGGTCGTCGGCTTCGGTTTTGGCGCAAAGACGCTGGGCGGGATGCTTGGGGGTTCTCTGCTGGGCTGTGTCCTGCTTGCACTGACCATGACCAATGCCGGTGGCGCCTGGGACAATGCGAAAAAGTATGTCGAAAAGGGAAATCTTGGCGGCAAGGGATCCGATGTCCACAAGGCGCTGGTCGTCGGCGACACGGTAGGTGATCCGCTGAAGGATACTTCCGGCCCATCGATGAACATCCTGATCAATGTGATGGCCATCGTGAGCCTCGTCATTGCACCACTCTTGCGATAATTCCGGCGGCACGCTGTTCCCACCGCCAAGGCGCACTCGTGCCCAGGGATAACTGGCCGTTTCCTGCCGGCTTGAGCCGTAGCCTCCAAAACCGTATCCACCCCGGGACCTGCCCGGGGTGGCGCATCCCCCGGTCGCCTGAAAATCCAGTTCCGCCCGTGCTACCATCACATGCTTATTTTCGCATCCACCACCCATGTCAAGAACAATCAGTAACAAGCTAGGTGTGTCCATCCTGGGCAGCCTATGCCTTGTGATGCAGGCCATCGGACAAGCCTCTGCCGAGCGTGTAGACCAAAACGCCGACCGGGAGAACCAGAACCCCACACATCTGGTTTGCCAGACGGCCCCGGGTCCGGAAGCCGTTCCTGCACCAGATCCTGATGCGCCCGTCCAGATAAGTGCCGATCGCATAGAACGCGATGGAAGCGGCACAGTCACCTTGCAGGGGGCAGTGCAGATC
>VXPJ01000064.1 GCA_009839635.1 Pseudomonadota bacterium | reverse complement strand
GGATGGGCTTTTACTTTGCCAATCCGAGAAACCGGTTCTGGAGGGCGCTGGATGCCAGTGGCCTGATCCCGGAGGAGGTAATACCCAGCCCGCAATTCCAGGAGAGACTCTTCCAGCTGTACCGGATCGGGTTCACCGATGTAGTCAAGCGCCCCTCGGCATCGGCGAAGGCGTTGAGGGCGGCAGACTACAGGGAATGGGCACCAGAGCTTGAGAAAAAAATACTGGAATACGCGCCGGGTATCTGCTGGTTTCATGGAAAAATGGCCGCGAAAAACTTTTTCAGGTACACAGGGCGCACCGATGTGCCGCTGGAGTGGGGAATGCAATCCGTCACAGTCGGACACTCCGCGGCATTTGTTTCCCCCAATCCGAGTCCAGCGAATGCCGCATTCTCGTTACAGGACATTACCGGCTGGTACCGGGAGCTGGCTGCCATCCTCGACGATATGAAACCTGCCTGAGATCCGGACATGCTCGGCTATCGTGCACTGAATTTCTGCGGGTTGCTGGCCTGCGTTGCCTCACTGTTGTTTGCGATCATTTATCTTGAGGGCATGCTGAATCTGGACCCTTGTCCCTTGTGCATTCTGGACCGCCTCGTGCTGGCAGCCCTCGGGACCGTATTTGCTCTGGCCCTGATCTCGAACCCCAAAACCTTCTTGTCAAGAATATACGGGACACTGGCGATCGCCTTCAGCCTCGCTGGTGTCGGGCTTGCTGGAAGGCATGTCTGGCTGCAGGGCCTGCCGGCTGATCAGGTGCCCGAATGCGGGCCGGACCTGTATTTCATGCTTGAAACCTTGCCGGTCATTGAGGTCGCCAAGAAGGTACTCACTGCCTCGGGTTCGTGCGCGGAAGTGCAATGGACCTTCGCAGGACTCACCATCCCGCAGCGACACTGATCCTGTTCGTCGGGTTGCTGGCACTCTCGCTGGCTCTTGCATTCAGGCCCCGTGAATCGGCCTGACGGCCCTGCTATCTCCCTTGGTGATGTTTCATCCAGAAATGGAACAAGGTACATTTAGGCAATGAGTACAGTAAAGAAATTGGAGCCGGCGTCTCGCTGGACACCACCGGCTACCCGCTTCGTGGAGCTGCATGGCGATTACGGCACGACGGACTTCCACATGCACCGTGGCGGGACTTTGCCTGAGGTGGTGGTGGCCTATGAGGCCTGGGGCAGGCTCTCGGAGATGCGCGATAATGCCGTGCTTGTCTTTACCGGCCTGTCACCTTCCGCACATGCCTGCTCGTCCGATGAAGATCCGTCTCCAGGCTGGTGGGAGTACATGATCGGACCGGACAAGCCGATCGATACCAACCGCTTTTTCGTGGTGTGCGTCAATTCCCTGGGAGGTTGCTTTGGTACGACAGGACCGGGTTCGGTCAATCCCAAAACGGGCAAGCCCTACGGTCTGGACTTCCCGGATCTTACCATCGAGGACATTGCCAAGGCCGGTCACCATGCCGTTCAGGAGCTGGGAGTCGACCATCTTTGTGCAGTGGTAGGATCTTCCATGGGGGGCATGACCTCGCTGGCCTATGCGTTGCAGTACCCCGATGAAGTGGGCAATCTTGTAACAATCTCTTCGGCCTGCCGATCCTTGCCGCTGGCTATTGCCATGCGTTCCATACAGCGGGAAATCGTGCGCTGTGATCCCGCCTGGGAAGGCGGCCATTACCAGCCGGACAAGGAACCCAAGGATGGCATGATCCTAGCCAGGAAAATCGGCCTGGTTTCCTACCGTGCGGGTGAAGAGTGGAACCAGCGTTTCAACCGCGCGCGGGTAGAATCCGAGCGCAAGGAAAAGAACAAGTTCGGTATCGAGTTTGAGGTCGAATCCTATCTCGACTACAACGCCCACAAATTTGTGGATGCCTTTGATGCCAACAGCTATCTGTACCTGTCCAGGGCCATGGACTGGTTTGATGTTGCCGACCATGGAGGGTCTGTCAATGCAGGGCTCGCCAAGATCCACTCCATCCGGACACTGGTCGTCGGGGTCGAGACGGATATTCTCTTTCCGATCAAACAGCAAGAAGAGATCTATAACGGAATCAACAAGGCCGGGTGTGACATCAGGTTCGTGCGTCTGCCCTCCATTCAGGGGCACGACTCGTTCCTGATTGATGAAGCGAACTTTGCGCCGGTTTTGAGGGAATTCTTTTCCGGAATCGGCTAAACGCGCTCGTCGATGTGCACGTAGTCGCGCTGGTCCTCGCCCGTGTACAACTGACGTGGGCGGCCGATGCGGGCCTGCGGGTCGCTCATGTGCTCTTTCCAGTGCGAAATCCAGCCGACCGTACGTGCGAGGGCAAAGATCACGGTAAACATGTTCAGGGGGATCCCCATCGCGCGCAGGATGATCCCTGAATAAAAATCTACATTCGGGTACAGCTTGCGCTGAATGAAATAATCGTCCTCCAGGGCAATGCTCTCGAGTTCCATGGCGGTATCAAACAGGGGTCGATTGGGGTTGTCCTCGCCGAGTTCGCTCAACAACTGGTGACAGACTTCCCGGATGATCTTGGCGCGCGGATCGTAGTTTTTGTAGACCCGGTGGCCGAATCCCATCAGCCGGAACCTGGAGTTCTTGTCCTTGGCCCGTTCGATGTAGTAGTTGACGTCCTTGCCGGACTGCACTATGTCCTCGAGCATGTTGATGACGGCCTCATTCGCCCCGCCATGCGCTGGACCCCACAATGAACTGATGCCAGCGGATAGCGCGGCATAGGGATTGGCTCCCGAACTGCCGGCCAGTCGTACGGTGGAGGTGGAGGCATTTTGCTCGTGGTCGGCATGCAAGATAAGGATCAGGTCCATGGCTCGCACGAATGAGGGGCTCGGACGATAGCCCATGGAAGGAACCCCGAACATCATGTACAGGAAGTTCGACACATAGTCCAGACGGTTGTCCGGGTAGATGAAGGGCTGGCCCACGGTGTATTTGTAAACCCAGGCGGCCATGGTCGGCACCTTGGCGATCAGCCGGTAAGCGGCTGTTTCCCTGGAGACGGCGTCATGCACGTCAATCTGGTCATGGTAGAAGGCGGACATCGCGCCAACCGTGGCCACCATCATCGCCATCGGGTGCGAGTTGTTGTGAAAACCCAGGTAGAAACGGCGCATTTTCTCATCGAGCAGGGTATGCATTTTCAGCCGGTTTTCGAAGGCCTCGAATGTATCCTTGTTCGGAAGTTCGCCATGCAGCAGCAGGTAGCAGACCTCCAGGAAGGTACTGTGCTCAGCCAGCTGTTCGATCGGATAGCCCCGGTAGCGCAGCAGGCCCTGTTCACCATCGATGAAGGTTATCCGGCTGTCGCAGCTGGCCGTGGAAACAAAGCCAGGGTCATACGTGAAATAGCCCAGGCCCTTGTACAGTTTCCCAATATCGATGGTACGGGGGCCGTTCGTGCCCTCCAGAACAGGCAGTTCAACAACCTTCCCGGTCGTGTTGTCGGTTACCGTAACGGTGCGCTCTGCCATGAGAGATCGGTTCCTGTGGTTATACGAAAAGTGTTTATGTACAAGCCATTAGCAAGCGACAGGAACGGCCTCTGTCTTCTTGAAGAAAATTCAGCGTGGACCCGGCACTATACGAACAGACTGGCTTCAATCGTCTGAACGCCTTTTGCCAAACAAGATATCGTTATGGCGCTTTGCTATTACAGCAAGCAACGTTCTGTTCTTATAAATGCTAATTATAGCATTTATAACAGCGTGGAGAGAGTCAGATTTCGGCTTTATTTGTCCGGTTGGCGATAAACTGACCTATAAAGTCCGCAATCTGAGCCGGGTCATTCAGGGCCAACAGGGGGAGTGAAGCCTTCACGTTCTCAGGTTGGTCGGTCGCAATGGCAATGACATGGTGGTCTGTTGTGGCAATCAGGGGTTTTCCGAGGGCCGGGCGATGAATCTCGATCTTATGAACGGGTGCGGACTTGAAGCCTTCCACAATAACGAAATCGACACGGCTCGCATCGATACGCTCAAGGGCCTCCTGAAGCGACAGCTCTGCCTCATCCGGTGCGATCTCGCGCATGAGTGCCCAGCGTTTTTGTGAAGAGATCAAGACCTGCCGGGCACCAGCTTTACGAATCTTGAAGCTGTCCTTGTCCGGATGATCGACATCGAAGGAGTGGTGGGCGTGCTTGATTACCGCAACGTCCAGGTTGCGTGCACAGAGTATGGGCAGGAGCCCCTCGAGCAGCGTGGTTTTGCCGGAACCGCTGTAGGCACATAACCCGATGACCGGTTTTGCAAATTCGATGGCATCCATGACGGTTAGCAGCCTTTCAGGTACCGGGACAGCGCATCCAGGTCCTGAGGCCTGTTAGCGTTTTGAAAGCAGTGCTTCTTGTCACTGAAGTCGGCCTCGGTGAGCCTGTGGTTGCGGTACCAATGTTCGATTTTTCGATCTTCACCCCCGAGGTATGCGAACAGGCTGTCCCGTAGCCTGCAGTCGATCAGGGCACAGACCGGTTGCAACCGGTCCCCGTCATGCGCCACGCATATCTCGGCATCCTGCTCACTCAGGGCCTGGTACAGGCGAGCCACTACATCCGCTGGCAGCAGCGGCCCATCACAAGGACAGGTGAAAAGATAGTCAGTGGAGACCTGATTCAGGGCCGCCGCCATGCCGGCGAGTGGACCCTGGAAGCCGGCAAGTTCATCGGTTACTAGCGGATGCCCGAATTTCCGGTATTCGCCGTGGTTGCGGTTTGCGTTGATCAGGATTTCGGAAACCTGGGGCCGAAGGGCATGGATGACGTACGCGATCATGGGCTGGCGATTGATTTCAACGAGTCCCTTATCCTGACCTCCCATGCGGGTTGCGCGACCGCCTGCGAGGATGAGGCCTGTAATTCTCTGCTTGCACTCCACCGTATACCCTGTACCTTGAAGAATCTCATGAAACCTTTCATGAAATGCAAATATAATAGCAAAGGGCGTAATCATCATGACCGGCTTCCGCAATGGATGGCGTTGGCACGGGGCCGCACTGCATGAGGGCTACGACCCATGGAAGGAGAGGCAGGCCCCACTGACGGGGCTGTCTTGCCCGGCCTGCAGAATCCATACAACCTGGGAGAATGCCATGAGTGATCCAGTCAGCCATCAGGACCGTCTGGAAATCGAAGCCGCTGTATATCGCAGGCTGGTTGAGCACCTGCGTGGAAAAACCGAAGTGCAGAACATCGATTTGATGAACCTGGCAGATTTTTGCCGCAATTGCCTCTCGAAATGGTACGTGGCGGCAGCCCAGGAAAAAGGCATTGAGATTGACTACGAGCAGGCCCGGGAAACGGTCTACGGAATGCCTTACGCTGAGTGGAAATCACATTACCAGAAAGAAGCGAGCGCTGAGCAGAAGAGGGCATTTACCGAGGGCCAAGCACGGCGTGAGAAAAACTGACACCGCATGGCTGTGCTAGGGCTGCAGTGGACGAGGAGGCCAAAAACTCGGAACTGAGCGATCAGGAGCTGCTGCGCTACAGCCGGCAGATCATGCTGCCTCAAATCGATATTGGAGGCCAGCAGAAACTGCTTGCCTCCCGTGTGCTGCTGTTCGGAGTCGGGGGTATCGGCTCTCCAGCAGCCATGTATCTCGTCTCCAGCGGTGTAGGTAGCCTGACGCTGGTCGACCCGGACAGGGTCGATGCATCCAACCTGCAAAGACAGATCATATACTGCAGCGACAATGTCGGTGACGAGAAGGTTGAAGCCGCCAACCAGGCCCTGACATCATTGAATGCGCAGACCACGGTGCGCACGATCAATGCGGCATTGACCGGAACCAGGCTCAGGCAGGAAGTTGCCAAGGCGGACCTCGTGCTGGATGCAACGGACAATTTTGCGGCACGCTTCTCCATCAATGAAGCTTGCGTGAACACCCGCACGCCCCTGGTAGTGGGTGCTGCCATCCGCTTCGAAGGTCAGGTGATGGTGTTTCCCATGCGCGATACCAGCGCCTGCTACGGTTGCCTGTATCCCGATCAAGGAGAACTTGAGGAAAGCTGTGCACAGACAGGCATCCTGGGTTCGGTGGCCGGGCTGATCGGGTGCATCCAGGCGACCGAGGCGATCAAGCTGTTGCTGGATACAGGAGGAACGCTTGCGGACAGGATACTGCTTGTAGATGCACTGAATATGGAATGGCACAGCGTGAAAATAAACAAGGATCCCCAATGCTCAACGTGCGCGACCCAGGGTCACTGACGTTGAGTGGACAGCCGGTCCCTCGGGGACTGCGGCGATCCGGATTGCAGTAGGAGGGAAGATTAAAATGAGCGAGCAACTCCTGGATGAGCTGAAACAGGAGCTTCGGGAATTTGCAAAGGCACGGGACTGGGAACAGTTCCACAGCCCCAAGAACCTCTCGATGGCGTTATCCGTTGAGGCTGCTGAGCTGGTGGAGCATTTCCAGTGGATGACAGAAGAGCAAAGTGCGCAACTGGATCCGGAAAAGCATGCGGCGGTAGCCCTTGAAATGGCTGATATCTTCATTTTCCTGCTTCGCCTGGCTGACCGTCTGGACGTGAACCTGGTGGAGGCTACCCGCCAAAAGGTAGCCTTGAACCACCAGCGCTACCCTGAGGACAAGGTGAAGGGAAGCTCAAAGAAGTACAATGAATATAAGTAGTTATCCTGTCATATTCTACTTGTTTAGCATGTCACTTCCTGCAGTTTTAGAGACCTATGGAGCATGAGTGAGCCGCTACAATCCCTGCAGGTTGGCACAAGCAGGGTTACCCTGCTGGGCACAGCTCACGTCTCGCGGGCGAGCGCCGAAGCTGTCCGCCAGATGATCCGCTCAAAGGAATTCGACGTCATCTGCATCGAGCTGTGCCAGAGCCGGCGCAAATCACTGATGCATCCCGAACAGTTGGCCGAAATGGACCTTTTTGCGGTGATCCGCCAGGGCCGGGCCAACTTGGTAACAGCGCATCTGGCTCTGGGTGCCTACCAGCAAAGAATGGCGGAGCAACTGGGGGTGGAACTGGGTCTGGAAATGAAGGCTGCGATTGAGGAAGCCTCTGCACTGGGGCTGCCGGTTGTACTGATTGACCGTGAAGTCGGGATCACGCTCAATCGGGTTTACCGGAACATGTCGTTCTGGAAGCGCATTTACCTGATAGCCGGATTGTTTGCCGGTGCACTCACACACCAGAAAGTGTCGGAAGAGGAAATCGAGCAATTAAAAAGCGGAGATGTCCTTGAGATTGCGTTCACGCAGTTTGCAGAACAAACCCGGGAACTGTCCGTCCCGCTAATCGATGAGCGCGACCAGTACATGGCGGCAAAGATCCTTCAGGCACTTGAAATGCACGAAGGCAAAAGCATGCTTGCCGTCGTGGGGGCTGGCCATCTGAAAGGCATGACGAGACATCTGGAAGACAAGGACCTGGATGCGTCCGCGCTCATCCGGAAGCTAGAAGCAGTTCCTCCAAAAAGATCCTGGCCCAAGCTCATCCCGTGGATCATCGTTATCTTGATCGGGATCGGGTTTTACTTCGGTTTCCGGGAAAGCCCGGAGCTGGGCTGGAAGCTCGTCTGGCAGTGGGTTCTCATCAACGGCAGCCTGTCTGCACTGGGAGCGGCCATTGCCGGCGCTCACCCGGTGACAGTAGGTACGGCCTTTGTAGCTGCACCGATCACATCCCTGAATCCCACGATCGGTGCGGGCATGGTCACGGCTGCAGTCGAGTTGATCGTTCGCAAGCCCACGGTCAGGGACTTCCGGGAACTGCGCAAGGACACTGCGACCTTTCCGGGCTGGCGCAAGAATGCGGTCGCCAAGACGCTGCTGGTATTCGTGCTGAGTACCCTGGGTTCTGCGATCGGGACGTATGTGGCAGGTTTCAGTATTTTTGGGCTGCTGCTCTGATCACTGGAAGATGCGGTCACCCAAGGCACTG
>VXPJ01000025.1 GCA_009839635.1 Pseudomonadota bacterium | reverse complement strand
ACTGTGTATGGCGAGAGTTTCAATTTTCATGAACGGGTTTCCTTAAAAAAAAAGACAAGAACAGCTGTGTATCCTGAAAATTTATGGGGGTATGTAGTTTAGCAGTTACCGGTTCTTGTCAATCTAACGTGAAAAATATGGCAAGCTCTATATCCTGATTGAAGGAGTCCGGGACTTGTGGGCGCCTGGCTTGGGAGGGGAATACCTACTTTGATCAGTTGGCCGCCTGCTGCTCCCATTCCGATGGCGTAAAGGTCTTGATGCTCAGCGCATGCAGTGCGCCACTGGCAATTTGTGACTTGACGGTCGAGTAGACGAGCTGGTGCTCCTTGACCATGCTCATGCCCTCAAAGCACTCGCTGATCACGGTTGCCTCATACTTGCCCTCGGTGCCACTGACAATGGCTTGCGAGTCAGGCACACCCTTTTCAATCAAGGTCTTGATTTCCTCTGCGTGCATAAAATAACAGGCCTCCTGCGGTATTCAGCCAGGTTTTAGAAAAACCTGTGCCAATCCCGAAGTATACCCGGTTGCACAGCCGATTTTCATCATTCTTCTTGCAGGAGCTGTTTCAGATCATTGCCGATCAGGTCCAGACGCCAGCTCGTCAGATTGGACAATTCTTCCGGTTCGCAGACCAGCGTTTCGAGCATGCTGCGGGTGGCCAGGAAGTTGGGTGTGATGCCGAGTTGATCGGCGCGTTCGCGAACGAATGCCTTTACCTGTTTGAGCAGTTTGCGCTGTTGGCGTGACAGGGCAGGTTTTGCGATCACCTCCGGCCAGTCCTCCTTGCGTGTTTGCATGGCCCTGTCCATGCAATCAAGCAGCTTGCCGGCATACCGCCCCCGCTGTTTCCGGGTCAGCAGTTCTACCTGTGCCAGGGATGCGGTGCTGGTGGGTTGCTTGACTGCAAGCTCATGCAACGTCTCATCCCGCATGATCCATTGCCTTGGCCTGTTTTGCTGCATGGCCTCGTGGTCTCGCCAACGGGCAAGCCACCTGAGGACATTCGACTGTTTCGACGACAGTTTTCGGGCCCCTTTCACCGATTTCCACAAATTGTGGGTGTCCGGTTTGTATTTGTTCATGTCATTCAGGTTCTGGCATTCGCTTTCCACCCAGTGGGTCCGCCCTTTGTCATCGAGTTCCTTTTTCAACAGTGTGTAGGCCTGCGACAGATACCGCACGTCATTGGCGGCGTACTGAATGGCCTTGTCGGGCAAGGGGCGCGTGGTCCAGACTGTGCGGGACAGGGACTTGTCGAGCTGCACGCCACACAATTCGTCGACCAGCTGTGCATAGCTGATCTGGTCACCATAGCCCAGCGCGCTAGCGGCAATTTGCGTATCGAAGACGGGATACGGGATTTCCCCGTTGACCATGAACAGGATTTCGAGATCCTGGCGGGCCGCGTGGAAAACTTTCGTGATGGTTTTCGAGGTAAAAAGCTGATTCAGCACCGACAAGTCATTTATGATGAGCGTGTCGATACAAACGATCCGGGTTTGCGTGGCGATTTGTATCAAACATAGCTTGGGATAGTATGTGTCTTCGCGCATGAATTCGGTATCGGCGCAAACCCAGTCCTGGCCGACAGCATGTGCACAAAAGGCCTCCAACTGATCCAGATTGTCGATGATTTCTAATTCCATTCCCGACAGTGTAACGGCAACTCGCCGTTTGGCATATTGCATCTGCGGGTACCTGCTGCCGGCATGTTGCCTGCTGTTCTCTGCAAATCCTGCCCATGCCCGGGACTGGCAGTCCGCCTTTTATCAAGATCATGCGCTGGTGGGGAAAATCTGGGACACGCGGAAAAGCCGCTGGATCTCGGAACAGCAACTGCATGCCGCGGTGCTGGACTCCAAGTTCATTTTACTGGGAGAAACCCATGACAATCCCGATCACCACCGCGTGCAGGCGCAGGTGCTGAACTGGCTGGTAGCCGCTGGCCAAAAGCCTGCAGTTGTCATGGAAATGCTGGCGCAGGAGGCCTGGCAGGACCAGCCTGCCTCCTGGACGGACCTCAAGCTTTTGCAACAGCAGGCTGCAGCACAGGATCAACGCTGGCCATGGGACCTCTACACGCCCCTTTTGCAGAGCGTGGTAGACCATGGCCTGCAGCTTGTGGCAGGCAATGTGAAACGCGAAACCCTGCATGCCCGGATCCAGGCGACCGGACCGGGCTGGCGCCAGGAGTTGAGCGCACGGTATTCGATCCCGGAGCACGGCCTTGGGAAACTGGAGCAGGAAATTGCAGAATCCCATTGCGGGTATGTTGATGCTGCACACCTTCCATTCATGGTCGAGGCACAATTACAAAGGGACCGCGCCATGACCTCGGCCCTGGCGAACAGCCCGGTCCCTGCAGTGCTGGTCGCAGGACGCGGCCACGTACGCAACGACTATGCCGTACCGGTGCAGCTACGGAATGCCTGCCACTGCGATTCCCTGCTGTCGGTTGCACTGCATCCGGTGCATGCCGATGCACTCAAGCCCGAGGATTACTTGCAAGGCACACGCAATGCGTACGACATTCTGTATTTCACTCCCAACCACACACGTGAGGATCCTTGTGAGAAGTTCAGGCACCAGTTGCAGAATCTGCGCGGGCAAGACACTGAATAAAGGGGAAAAACATTCCTTCGCGGCATGTGCGCCGGGAGCGGCGCCCGCAGGCGCTTGGCTTAGCTGGCTTTTCTGACAGCGCGCAACACCTTGTAGACGATCGGCCACATCAGCATGCTGGTAAGCACCGGTGCCCAGTAGGTCCACGATTTGGGATCTTCTCCCTGAATGCCCTGGATCCAGAGCAATATGCTCATGTAGGGCAACAGGGTG
Source organism: Pseudomonadota bacterium (assembly GCA_009839635.1). Classification (GTDB taxonomy): domain Bacteria; phylum Pseudomonadota; class Gammaproteobacteria; order UBA4575; family UBA4575; genus WTFY01. Next base: position 5,382 of record VXPJ01000025.1, on the reverse strand, counting down.
ACACCTACAAACATGGCTTGCTGGTGTATCGGGTAATTGCGGGCCCGGGTGTGAAACCGGATTGTAATAAAGGCGAGGATGGCAAAGCCCAGGGCGTACTGTCCCAGCAGCGTGCCGTACACGACGTCGACCAGAAGACCGAGCAGCCATGCGATTCCCACGCCCAGGTGTTCGGGCCGGGCCATGGCCCAGTAGATCAGCGTGATGGCCAGCCAGTCCGGGCGCCAAGGGCCGGCCCAGTCCGGCAACGGGATCAGCATCAGTATCAGTGCGGCCAGCAGCGTGCCGGAAATGGCATAGAATATGGGTGAAACCTTACGGCTCATCGGACTTCCGCGTGGGTTTCAGCCGTTTTCGGGAATTGCTCTTCATTGTTGCGCAGCAACAGGGTCTCCCGGATGGTGCTGAGGTTCGTCAGGGGTCTGGCCTCGACTTTCACGAAGGCCTCGCCGGCAATCGGCTGGATGCTGGTAATCTCTGCAACCGGGTAATCGGGGGGATAGCGCCCGTCCAGGCCTGAAGTCGTGATCAGGTCGCCGACCTGTATGTCCGTGGTGTTCACGAGATGCCGAAGTTCCAGCCTGTCATTGCTTCCGGTGCCTACCACCAGGCTGCGCTGACCACTGCGGGCGATGACGCCCAGCAGGGCATGGTTGGGGTCCGATATCAGGATTGCGATCGAACTGACCGGCCCTGCCTTGTCCACCTGGCCAATGATCCCATTGGCCCCCAGCAGGGGTTGACCCTCGTATACGCCGTCCTGTGTCCCCTTGTTCAGGACAATGCGTTGACGGTACGGGTCGAGATCGATCGACAGTAATTCTGCAATCAGTATCTGTTCTTCCTGGAGTTGCCTTGCGGATGACAAAAGCTCGCGCAATCGCACGTTTTCCTGCTCCAGCACCGCCAGTTTCTGCAGCTCCAGCCCAAGCAGGATATGGTTCGTGCGCAACCGGCTGTTTTCGTCCAGCAGTTTCTTGCGGCTAGACAGGGATTCAGAGCCCGCGTTGTAGATTCTTGCCGGCAGGGAGGCCACGTACTTGATGGGATACACCACCACGCTGATGCCAGAGCGCAGGACACCCAGGTGGTTGTAGTGGTAGTCAGTGACCATCATGCCGACAGACAGCATGGCCAGGAGGATCAGTTTTGCAGATGCGGACGGGCTAAGGACAAACAGCGGCTTGATGGCAACCTCCCCTGAACGACAGGCCAGTACGCCGGATTTTCAGGGCTTGATGATAGCAGACATCCGTGTTGTCCGTCGCATGTTGGCAGGCTTCGGCGGCGTGCTGCGCTAGTCGCTGGCCAGCAGTTCGGTGCCGGACTCCTCCATCAGTTCGAGGACCCGTCCGCCCCCGCGCGCCACCGAGGTGAGGGGGTCGTCCGCAATGACTACCGGCACCCCGGTTTCCTCCATGATCAGGCGGTCGAGATCACGCAACAATGCGCCGCCACCGGTGATGACGATTCCCCGGTCCGCCACGTCTGCACCGAGTTCAGGCGGGGTTTGCTCCAGGGCCGTTCGCACGGCACTGACAATTCCCTGCAGCGGTTCCTGCAATGCCTCGAGAATTTCGTTGCTGTTCAAAGAAAAGCTTTTGGGGATGCCCTCGGACAGGTTTCGGCCCTTGACCTCGATTTCCAGCATCTCCTTGCCCGGGTATGCCGAGCCGATCTCATGCTTGATGCGCTCGGCTGTGGATTCGCCGATCAGCACACCGTAGTTGCGCCGGATGTAGTTGATGATGGCCTCGTTGAGCCGGTCGCCTCCGATCCGCGCAGAGGCAGAATAGACGATGCCGTTCAGGGAGATCACGGCCACCTCCGAGGTACCTCCGCCAATGTCCAGCACCATCGAACCGAATGCTTCCTTGATCGGCAGGTTGGTACCCATGGCGGCAGCCAGGGGTTCTTCGATCAGGTAGGTCTTGAGCGCTCCCGCACTCAGTGCAGATTCACGAATGGCGCGGCGCTCCACCTGGGTCGCACCACAAGGCACGCACACCAGCACCCGCGGACTGGGCCTTAACAGGTGGCTTCTGTGCACCTTGCGGATGAAGTACTGCAGCATTTTTTCCGTGGTGGTGAAATCCGCAATCACGCCATCCTTCAGTGGCCGGATGACCTCAATGTTGGCGGGCGTGCGACCCAGCATGCCCTTGGCCGCGGCACCGACCGCTTCAATGGCGCGTGGGCCTCCCTCCGGGTTGTTGCGAATCGCGACCACCGAGGGTTCGTTCAGCACGATGCCCTTGCCGTGCATGTAAATCAGGGTGTTGGCCGTGCCCAGATCGATCGACAGGTCTTTGGAGAAGAGACTCAGGACGCGTTTGAACATGAACTAGGCTGCAGGCTGATATCTGGTTGGAGTGAGGCGCTACTCTAGCAGTGGCCAAAATTTTGAGCAAGGCCATATGCAAGTATGGTAGTTTGTGCTGCTAGCATCCGTCTCCACAGGGGGAGTGCTTGCCCATCAACCGGTCCAGTCAAACCTAAGACCTTGCCATGTCCATATCGCTCGAGGAAGTTCTCAACATCAGCCATCTGGCTAGGCTGCATGTCGATGAAGAGCAGGCCAGGCAATATGCCGCAGACTTGTCAAAAATTCTGGCCTGGGTGCAGCAGATGAACCAGGTGGACACCCGGGAAGTTGTGCCGATGGCGCATCCCCTTGATGTCGTCCAGCGTCTGCGTGAAGACAAGGTCACCGAAACGGACCAGCGCAAAAAATTCCAGACCATCGCACCCCGTACCGACAAGGGTCTGTACCTGGTGCCCAAGGTGATCGAATAGCTTTTTGTCCGGGTTAGCACAGGGACCCACAGCCAAACCGATGGAAAACCTTTCCGTTTCACAGCTTGCAGCAGGCTTGGACCACGGGGAATTCTCCAGCGTGGAACTCACTCAACATTTCCTGGACCGCATGCAGGCCCACAGGGAACTCAATGCCTTCATCACGGAAATGGACGAATCCGCGATTGTACAGGCGCGCCGGGCCGACCAGCTGATCAAGGAAAAAAAGCATGGCCCGCTGACCGGCATACCCCTGGCTCACAAGGACATCTTCTGCATGGACGGGACCAGGACATCGTGTGGCTCCAGAATGCTGGACCAGTTCGTCGCACCCTACGATGCGACCGTGGTGCAAAAGCTTGGGCAAGCCGGATGTGTGGTTTTGGGCAAGACCAACATGGACGAGTTCGCGATGGGCTCATCCAATGAGAACAGCTACTTCGGACCGGTGAAAAATCCCTGGGATCCGGGGCATGTGCCGGGAGGTTCATCCGGCGGGTCGGCGGCGGCCGTGGCTGCACGCCTGGTCCCGCTTGCAACCGGTACCGATACCGGCGGATCGATCCGCCAGCCGGCCGCATTGTGCGGGATCACGGGGCTCAAACCCACGTATGGCCGCGTGTCGCGTTACGGCATGATCGCTTATGCATCGAGCCTGGACCAAGCCGGCCCGTTGGCGAAGTCGGCGCAAGACTGTGCGTACCTGCTGCAGGCAATGGCCGGCTTCGACAGCCGGGATTCCACCAGCATGGATGAACCCGTACCAGCCTATACGCAAGCCCTGGACCAGCCACTTCAAGGGCGGGTGATCGGCATCCCCGATGAATATTTCGGCACCGGCCTGAAGCCCGAGGTGCAGTACATCATGGCGCAGGCTATCGACTGGGCCGAAGGACAGGGGTGCATCATCAAGCCCATCCGCTTGCCGAACACGGAACTGGCGATTCCTGCCTATTACGTGATTGCCACGGCAGAATGTTCCTCGAATCTGTCGCGTTTTGACGGCATCCGGTTCGGGCACCGCTGCAAGGCGCCAAAGGATATGCATGACCTGTACCGCCGCAGTCGAAGCGAAGGTTTCGGCACGGAAGTCAAACGCCGCATCATGATCGGGACCTATGCGCTGTCTGCGGGCTATTACGATGCCTATTACCTGAAGGCGCAGCAGATTCGCCGCCTGATCAGCACGGATTTCAGCAAGGCATTCGAGACGGTTGATTTTATCCTGGGGCCGACGGCACCGGAGCCCGCTTTCAGGATCGGCGAAAAGACAGACGACCCGGTGACCATGTACCTGTCGGATATCTATACCATCTCGGTCAATCTGGCTGGCCTGCCGGCCATCTCGGTTCCATGCGGCATGCATGAAGGGTTGCCCGTGGGCATGCAGTTGATTGGCAACTACCTCACCGAAGACAGGCTGCTGAATTTTGCGCACCAGTACCAGCTGGCCACGGACTGGCATCGGCAGTGTCCTCCCGGGTGCACGCAGGAGGGTGGCAGCGAATGAGCCGGTGGGAGGCGGTAATCGGGCTGGAGATTCACGTGCAGCTTGCGACGCAGAGCAAGATTTTCTCTGCGGCTTCCACGGCTTTCGGGGCCGAGCCCAATACCCAGGCGTGTGCAGTGGACCTGGGCCTGCCCGGCGTGCTGCCCGTGCTGAATCTCGAAGCGGTGCGCATGGCCGTCATGTTTGGTCTTGCCATCGATGCCACGGTTGCGCAACGCAGTGTCTTTGCCCGGAAAAATTATTTTTACCCCGACCTGCCCAAGGGTTATCAAATCAGCCAGTACGAGCTGCCCATCGTTGAGCACGGCAGGCTGGAAATCACCCTGGAAGACGGGGTGCAGAAGGTCATTGGGATTACGCGTGCACACCTGGAAGAGGATGCCGGGAAATCACTGCACGAGGAGTTCGACGAGTTCACCGGGGTCGACCTCAACCGTGCCGGCACGCCCCTGATCGAGGTCGTATCGGAGCCCGACATGCGTTCTGCAAAAGAGGCCATCCTGTACATGAAAAAGATCCATTCGATCGTGCGTTACCTGGGGATTTCCGACGGCAACATGCAGGAAGGCTCGTTTCGATGCGATGCCAATGTATCCCTGCGGCCTGCGGGGGATGCAGCCTATGGTACACGCACGGAGATCAAGAACCTGAACTCGTTCCGGTTTGTGGAACGGGCTATCGAGTTTGAGATTGAGCGCCAGGCTGCGGTACTTGAGGATGGCGGCGAGATTGTGCAGGAGACGCGACTGTTTGATGCCGGCACCGGCGAAACCCGCTCGATGAGAAGCAAGGAAGAGGCCAACGACTACCGCTATTTCCCTGACCCCGACCTGCTGCCCGTGGTCATTCAGCCGGACATGGTGGAAGCCATCCGGGGACAGTTGCCCGAGTTGCCGTCGGAAAAAGCCTCGCGCTTTCGCACGCAATACGGACTCAATGCCCAAGATGCGGAGACCCTCGCCATGAGTCGGGAGACAGCCGAATACTTCGAGCACACCGCACGGGATACGGATGCCAAGGCCAAGCTGGTGGTCAACTGGATCACCGGCGAACTCAGCGCAGCCCTGAACCAGGAT
>VXPJ01000110.1 GCA_009839635.1 Pseudomonadota bacterium | reverse complement strand
TAGTTCGCTCGCGCGCGTTTGGCTCCGATCCTGTACTTGTCTCGCAGCATGTCAACGGTCAAGGTCGGGGGGGAAACATTGGGCATGTCCATGAAGCTCGTGATGCCACCTGCAATGGCAGCACGCGATTCGGTGGCAATCTCTGCTTTGTGGGTCAGACCTGGTTCGCGAAAGTGAACCTGATCATCGATCATCCCGGGGATCAGGAACTTTCCGCCGGCATCGATGACGCGTTTTGCTGGTTTGTGCTGCAGGTCCGCATCAATATGCGTGATCCGCTTGTCCGATACCAGGACATCCTGTTCGGTGATAACGTGATTGTTGACCACGCGTGCATTGGTGATCAAAAGGTCGTGCATAAGACTACTTTTCCAAGATCCATTAGAAACAAGCAAGCCGCGTGGCCGCGGGAAGGCCCCTCACTCCAGCCGGTTCACTAGCCGGTACACGGCAATCAAGATTCCAAAGCCCACATACATCCCCAACAGGCAGATCAACATCAGAATCCCTAGCCCGGGCTCGATGACACCGGATCGAACCAGTGCGAACACCCCGATTGCAATGCCGATGAATGCAGAGACAGCACCTGCTACAACAAGTATTTTTGTCATGAAATCCTGTGTGAATTTCTCGCACCCAAAGTATCAGTGCCACCTTACACGAAAATACCCCGGGATTCATGAGTCTCCTGATCCGCTGTCTGCAAGATGTTTGCAGAACGAACCTCGGATGATTTCAGCTACAGATGGTAATCTCTGATTAGTGTTCAACTGGCGGAGAGGGAGGGATTCGAACCCCCGGACCCTTTCGAGTCAACGGTTTTCAAGACCGCCGCATTCGACCACTCTGCCACCTCTCCGGTCAGGCTGGGAAGAATACCCGAATGGGACCGGGAACTACCAGCGCTGATGTTGTCTAAAAAGTAGCAAAGATGACTTGAATTCGTCTAGAAAACCATTATGTTAGTAACATCAAACATTTATTTTATTCTGGAGAACAAGCAAATATGAGCGATCCAAGACTGCAAATGAGTAGTGTGAGCCAGGCTAGTGTCTTGGCCACCAACAAGGTGCTGCGCAATACCTATGCACTTCTTTCAGCTACCCTGATTTTCAGTGCACTGATGGCCGCCTTGTCGACCGTACTGCACGTCGGTCACGGTACCAGTCTGATCTGTTCCTTTGCCGCCCTTGCGCTAATCTGGTTCGTGCTGCCCCGCACGGCTGAATCTGCAGCCGGCATTGCCGTTGTATTTGCCTTTACGGGCCTGCTGGGCTTCGGGCTCGGACCGGTGCTGAATTTCTATCTGAACATGGCCCATGGCGCACAGGCCATTGCAACATCCCTCGGGGGCACTGCGGTTGTGTTCATCGGACTTTCAGGCTATGCACTGGCCACGCAACGCGATTTCAGCTTCCTGGGAGGATTCCTGTTTTCTGGACTGATGGTGGTTTTGCTGGCTGCACTGGCCGGAATCTTCCTCAACATGCCGGGCCTGTGGCTGGCCATCAATGCTGCGGTCATCCTGATATTCAGTGGCTTTATCCTGTTTGATACCAGCCGTATCATCAATGGCGGGGTCACCAACTATGTCATTGCCACAACCTCGATCTACCTGAGCATATACAACATCTTCATTTCCCTGTTGCACCTGGTAGGATTTGCAGGCAACGACTAGACCGGGTCGTCGATGGACTGGATGAAGTTTGCCTATGCGGTGCTGGTCGTCGCCCTGCTCATCTTCATCTTTCCTGCAGCAAAGTACTGGCTGAAAAATAGCCCAAAAGCCGAGCGAGGGGACTGGCAGGCATTCCTGCTGCCAATCGGCTTGGTGGTGCTGTTCGTTATCGGCCTGATGTGGATTGTAAGTCAGTAAGGGCGAAACCCTGATATTCAAGGTTGCTGTAGCTTTGCGCTGACCAGCTTCAATCCCGGAAGTTGTCAAACTGCACCGGAATGCCAAGCTTTGCATCCCGCAGCATGCCCATCACTTTTTGCAGGTCATCCCGCTTTTTCCCGGAAACGCGCACCTTGTCCCCCTGGATAGCGGTCTGCACCTTGATTTTGGAATCCTTGATAAGCTTGACCATCTTTTTGGCAATGCTCTGGTCTATCCCCTGATGCACCGCCAAGACCTGTCGTGCACGCATGTTGGCCTCCTCCACTTGACCCCTTTCCAGGCAGCCTACGTCGATTCCGCGCTTGGCCATTTTCTGAATGAGAATGTCATAGATCTGGTCGATCTGGAATTCGGATTGTGCCTCTATGCGCAAGGCGGAATCTTCCTGATGGATCTTCGCATCCGATCCCCGGAAATCGTACCGGTTGGAGAGCTCCCGGTTGGCCTGATCCAGCGCATTGGTCAACTCGTGGGCATCCACTTCCGATACTGCATCAAATGAAGGCATGGTCCAGGGCCCTCCTGTCTGGGCAGGTTGAAAACAGATAAGATTATACTATGTCCAGACTGGCCATCCTCCTCGGTTCCGGCAATGCCGCTTTCGCGATCGCACTGAGCGCCTACTCGGCCCATGCACTGCGCCCGACCTGGCCGGAGTACAGGTATTCGATTTTCCAGATCGCGGTGGATTATCACCTGTACCATGCACTGGGCCTGGTGGTGGTTGGAATCCTGATTGCCCAGCACACCGACCGGGGGCTTCTCAGGGCCGCTGCGGCAGTCATGCTGGCCGGGATGATCCTCTTCTGTGGCAGTCTCTACTTCCTGAGCCTGACGGAACTGGCCTGGTCTGGCCGCATCACCCCGTTTGGCGGAGTCGCGTTCATTGTCTCATGGGCTCTGGTGATGATCGCCTACTTGAGAAAAAACTGACCGCAAGGGAAACGTCAGACCGAAGCTAGGATGGTTTGGTGTCCGCAGCTCGCTCTTGCAATACCCTGACCTCGTCACCGACCGCGATCCTCCCTCCTGTCCTGACCGAGGCCGTGATGCCTCCGTGATTGCACATGGCATTGAATCCGCCGTACCCCAAGGCCTGTTCCATTTTGGTACAGGGCTTGCAATCTCCAGTCACCTGCAGCACCGCATGGTCGATCCCGATCTCCAACCCCTTGCAGAGCCCGAGGTTGATGCCCGACACGACGATGTTGCGCCTGAGTACCTCGGGGAAGACCGCCTCCTTGCCCAGCAAGGCAGCAATCACCGGAAGGTATTCGGCCTGGATTAGGGTCACTTGCCTGCGGCTTCCCGTACGCTGGCCGGCCTTGTCCCCCTCAAGCCCGTGGTCTTGCAGTAACGTGGCCGCAGCCACGACCTTCATGGCCTCGCCCGAGGCCTTTCTGAGGCCAATCCACTCGATCTTGCCGCATTGGGAAAAGTGGTCCTTGAGTTCGGTGGTCATGGGTGGCAGTCCTCCGGTATCTTCACTGTGAAGCGATGATCTCAAGCCCGCCCATATAGGGCTGCAGGACGTCGGGGACACGAATCCTGGCCTGGTCGTCCTGGTAGTTTTCCAGGATCGCCACCAGCGTTCGACCCGCAGCCAGGCCTGAACCGTTCAGTGTATGCAGGAGTTCGGTTTTCCCGGTAGCAGGGTTTTTCCAGCGGGCCTTGAGCCGTCTGGCCTGGAAATCCACAAAATTGCTGCAGGAGGAAATCTCGCGGTAGCGACCTTCGCCCGGCAGCCAGACTTCGATATCGTAGGTCTTGGACGCGGCAAACCCCAGGTCGCCCGTACACAGGGTCACGACCCGGTAGTGCAATCCGAGTTTTTGCAGGATGATTTCAGCGTGCTGCGTGAGTTCTTCAAGCGCGCGCCAGGATGCCTCTGGCTTGACAAGCTGCACGAGCTCGACCTTTTCAAACTGGTGCTGGCGTATCATGCCCCGCGTATCCTTGCCATACGAGCCGGCTTCCGAGCGAAAGCAGGGCGTGTGGCAGACATATTTGACGGGTAGTTCACTCTCTTTGGCAATGTGATCTCGCCACAGGTTGGTCACTGGCACTTCTGCAGTAGGAATCAGGTAGTAGGGACTGCCGGTGGCCAGCTTGAACAGATCTTCTTCGAATTTAGGCAACTGGCCCGTGCAGGTCAGGCTCTCGTCATTGGCGATGTACGGAACATAGACTTCCCGGTAACCGTGCTCCGAAACATGAACATCCAGCATGAACTGGATCAGCGCGCGATGCAGCCGGGCCACCTGGTCCTGCATGGTGACAAACCGACTGCCGGTGATCGTGGCGGATTTTGCGAAATCAAGCCCTCCCGTACGCTCCCCAATCTCCACGTGACCGAGTGCCGGGAAATCGAATTCCGGGCACTCGCCCCACGTTCGCACCACGGCATTGTCCGCCTCGGTGTCACCATCCGGAACACTCTCGTGGGGAAGATTGGGCAGTGTCAGCATCCATGCATGAATTTCCGATTGCAACTGCTCGAGTTCGGCCTCTCCCGCTTCAAGTTCCGCGTTGACCGTTTTCATCTCATCCATGAGGTTTGAGATGTCCTCCCCCGAGGACTTGCCCTGCGCGATCCGCTTGGAATTCGTGTTGCGCTGGTTTCGCAGGCTTTCAGCATCCGTTTGCAGCTGCTTGCGCCTTCGCTCCCGGGTGACAAACCAGTCCTTGTCGATCGTCAGCGCGCGGCGTCCAAGCTGCCTGGCCACCTCATCCAGTTCAGTTCGCAAAATCTTGGGATTCAGCATGAGTTGTGCCCCTGCCCTCAAAAGGCACGTGCCAGGGTCATGCCGAGATAACAGGCCCCCAGGCACAAGACGATACTGAGCACGACATTGGCCGCTGCACCCGCCATGCTACCTTGCTGGAGCAGATGCAGGGTTTCCAGCGAAAAGGCCGAGAAGGTGGTGAACCCTCCCAGAAGCCCCACAAGGAGCGCCAGCCGGATTTCTTCCACCACGATCCAACGCTCCAGCAACACGATCGACAACACGCCGATCAGCAGGGATCCCGTGACATTGACGAGCAGCGTTCCCAAAGGGAATTTACTGCCCCACCAGTGTGCGCACTGTACCTGGATCAGGTACCTCAGGACGGAGCCTAGCGCTCCCCCCACAGCAATGCTTGCCAGCGTCAAATCAGGTCTCCTTCTTTCCTTAGGGCGGTTAATTACAAGCGGCTTTGATCAGTGGTATATTGGCTTGGCGCCAATAATGGTACCGCAAGTTGGCGCATCGATGATCAAACTCTTGGCTAAGGTGCCCTGGCGCAAGACAGGGAGGGTCAGCAGCTGGTATGCGCAAAACTCTGTTGGTATGAAAATGCAAGCCAGTCTATCAGAATTGACAAAACGATTTTGCCAGGTCCTGCCCGAGGATGCGGTCCTGGTCAAAGAAGAGCAACTGGTCCCCTATGAATGCGATGGCCTGACGGCGTACCGCCAGGTTCCCCGGCTCGCGCTGTTGCCGGCCACCTGCGAACAGGTCCAAGCTGCGGTGTCGGTCTGCAGGGACCTGGAGCTTCCGATCGTGGCCCGGGGCGCTGGCACCAGCCTGTCCGGGGGTGCACTGCCACACCCGGAAGGGGTCTTGCTCAACTTTGCAAGGCTGAACCGGGTGCTGGAAATTGACCCGCAGAACCGTACTGCGACCGTAGAGCCCGGTGTGCGGAACCTCGCGATCTCGGAGGCTACCAGACCGTACGGTCTCTACTATGCCCCGGATCCTTCCTCGCAGATCGCATGCACCATCGGCGGCAACATTGCGGAGAATTCAGGCGGGATCCACTGCCTGAAATACGGGCTGACCGTGCACAATATCCTGGCCCTCAAAGTCCTGACCGTCGACGGTGAAATCATCGAGCTGGGAGGCAAGCACCTGGAGTCTCCCGGGTTTGACCTGCTGGCGCTGATGAACGGTTCGGAAGGCATGCTCGGAGTGGTACTGCAGGCGACGGTGAAGCTGCTGCCCCAGCCACATGAGCGCAAAGTACTGCTGGCAGCCTTCTCTCACGTGCGGGATGCGGGAAGTGCCGTGGCTGCCATCATCTCCCATGGAATCATCCCTGCCGGCCTTGAAATGATGGACCATTTCACCATCCAGGCCACGGAACAGTACTGCAGCCCCGGGTATCCGAAAGACGCTGCGGCCATCCTGATCTGCGAGCTGGACGGCTATGAGGAGGAACTGGCAGACCAGACGGAGCATGCCAGGCAGTTGCTTGAACAGCACCAGGCCACGGACGTGCGTCTGGCAAGCGACGAGCAGGAGGCGGAAGTACTGTGGGAAGGCCGCAAGGCAGCCTTCCCTGCACTTGGCAACCTGTCTCCCGACTACTACTGCATGGATGGCACGATCCCGCGCAAGCATCTGGCGGAAGTCCTTGAGGAAATTTACGCGCTCTCCGGAAAATTCGGGCTTCGTGTTGCCAATGTATTCCATGCCGGGGACGGCAACCTGCATCCGCTCATTCTGTATGATGCCAACGAGGAAGGTCAGCTGGAGAAAGCGGAAGAATTCGGAAGCGAGATCCTGCAGCTGTGTGTCAGGATGGGAGGCACCATCACCGGTGAACATGGCGTGGGCGTCGAAAAACTTGACCAGATGTGCGTGCAGTTCAACTCAAAGGAACTGCAGACCTTCTTTGCCATCAAGTCCGCCTTCGACGAACACGGGTTGCTGAATCCCGGCAAGGCCATCCCGACCCTGCATCGCTGCGCCGAGTTCGGTGCCATGCATGTACATAAAGGGAAGCTGCCACATGCCGACCTGCCCCGCTTTTGACGCTTGGCCCCGGATGTGACGGACAGCAGGGAAATCATCGCAGCCCGGATCCGGGATGCAGCCAAACACAAGACTGCCCTGCAACTTCTTGGCGGCAATACCAAGGCCTTCTACGGCCGGAGCATTCAGGCCACGCCCCTGTGCCTTGCCGTTCACTCGGGAGTCGTCGAATACGAGCCCTCCGAGCTCTATATCACCGCACGCTGTGGCACGCCTCTGAACACAATCGAGCAAATCATTGGAAAAGAAAACCAGATGCTCCCGTTTGAACCGCCCCACTTCGGGCCAGCAGCCACTCTCGGCGGTGCCGTTGCCGCAGGGCTGGCTGGTCCCAGACGCGCAAGCAGTGGAGCCGTACGTGACAGCATGCTTGGCGTAGAAATCATCAACGGAAAAGGTGAATATTTGTGTTTTGGCGGCAAGGTCATGAAAAATGTCGCCGGTTACGATGTTTCGCGTCTGATGAGCGGGGCTTTGGGGACACTGGGCGCCCTGATGTCGGTCACACTGCGCTTGCAGCCCAGGCCGCAGTGCGAGCACACGGCGGTCGTCCCCGAAACGCACGCCGACGCCATCCACAAGATGAATGCCTGGGCACGCACACCGATGCCTATCACAGCAACCTTTCACGATGGAAAGCATCTCTATGTCCGCCTGTCCGGCTCCTCATCAGCTGTTGAAAAATGCCTGAGTGCGATCGGCGGGGACTACATTGAACAAAGCGAGCACTTCTGGACACGTGTTCGCGAACAAACCCACGAGGCATTTGCATCCGATGCCCCCCTGTGGAGGATTCAGGTGCCTCCCTCCACCGGCCCCCTCGGCATATCAGGCCCCTGTGCAATGGAATGGAACGGTGCTCTTCGCTGGTATGCCACGCACACCGAGGCCTCCACCATCCGCGAAATCACTTGTCAGGCTGACGGACAGGCCTGCCGGTTTCGAGGACCGGTCATCGAACATGTGTTCAACCCCCTGCCCCCCGCGCTACTCAAAATCCATCAACGGCTTAAACATGCCTTCGATCCCGAGGGCATCCTCAATCCCGGCAAGATGTACCCACAGTTCTGAAGTCCATGCAAACCTCTCTTCCTGACAAATTCCTGCAAACAGCAGAAGGCCACCAGGCAGACAAGATACTGCGCAAATGCGTGCATTGTGGCTTTTGCAATGCAACATGCCCGACCTATCAGCTGACCGGAAACGAACTGGATGGACCACGGGGTCGCATTTATCTGATCAAGAACTATCTGGAAGGCAATAGCGACGGCAGCATCGGGCTCAGGCATCTGGACAGGTGCCTGACCTGCCTGTCCTGCGAAACCACCTGCCCTTCCAATGTCCGGTTTGGCAATCTGCTCGATACCGGACGCAAACACATGAATGAGACCGTAAAACGTCCACTGATAAGCACACTCAAGCGCCACTTGATCATTCGCGCATTTTCCAAGCCGTCCAGAGTCAGGCTGATCCTCGCGCTGGCACGACTCACAAAACCATTTCTGCCCAAAAAACTGGCAACGAAGATGCCTGTACGGGCGACCAGTATCCCAAAGTCAGCAAAGGCGAACCCTGATCTGCCCAAGATGCTTACCATCCGGGGCTGCGTGCAGTCTGTAGT
>VXPJ01000112.1 GCA_009839635.1 Pseudomonadota bacterium | reverse complement strand
GCGCACCGCAATGGGGTTGCGGTGGTCGGAGGTTCAAATCCTCTCACCCCGACCATTACTGGATGGGTCCTTACCGGGGACATGGATAAAACCCGTTCGAGCACAACAGCAGCACTTTCTACCAATGTCATCAACTATTCACGTGGATCTTGAGTTCCTGCTGCTGGCCGGCACCCTGGTGACTGGCCTGGTCTGGCTGCTCGACCGGTATTACCTGCGCGGTCGGCGGGCTGCGAAGGCGGCTGCTTCCGGGGGCCAGGTGACCGCATCTGGAAAGGATTCGCGTGAGCGCGATCCCTGGTTTATCGAGTTCTGCATTTCGTTTTTCCCGATCCTTCTGATCGTGCTGGTGCTTCGCTCATTCATCGCTGAACCCTTCCGCATCCCCTCAGGCTCCATGATGCCCACCCTGTTGCACGGCGACTTTATCCTCGTGAACAAATTCAGCTACGGGGTCCGGTTGCCGGTCCTGCACACCAAGATCTGGGAAACTGGAGAACCACAACGCGGGGACGTTGCGGTGTTTCGTTTCCCGACTGATCCCTCTGCGGATTACATCAAGCGCATCATTGGTCTGCCGGGAGATTTCATCGAATACAGGGACAAGACGATCTTCATCAACCACCGCCCCATGGCGCAGGTTGAAACCGGTGTGTATCACGGGGTTGGTGCCAACAGCGTGATGAACGGCATTCCGATGTACAGCGAGGACCTGCAGGTGCTGTCGCACGGTGTGCTGGTCCGTGACCCGAAACGCAACCGGCCGATTGCAGAGCACGTCCCTGAGAACCACTACTTTGTCATGGGCGACAATCGCGACCACAGCAGCGACAGTCGTAGCTGGGGTTTTGTCCCGGAAAAAAACCTGGTGGGCCGGGCCTTTTTGGTGTGGATGAACTGGGACTATGCTGGCAAGAACTTCGACTTCGATCGTATCGGCGAGAAGATCTAGCAACGCTCCGCTGTGGGGCCGGGAATTGGTCTCCCAGACTGGGCTGGTATAAAATCATCGGCGTGCAATGTTGAGTTGCAGCAAGCCATGCCCGATTCTGGCACCATGTGCGACAGCCCCTGAAGACCGACAGTAAATAGATTGCAGTTAACCGACATCCTAGACGAGCCCTTCCGGAGCTCAGACTATTTTCGCCAGGCGCTGACCCATCGCAGTGCCGGAGCCCACAACAACGAGAGACTGGAATATCTGGGCGATGCCCTGCTGGGGTTTTTCATTGCCGAGTGGCTCTTCCACCGTTATACCGGGCATCCCGAAGGCGACCTGACCCGCCTGCGCGCGCACCTTGTGCGAAATGACACGCTGGCCGAGATCGCGCGTGAATGGGATCTCGGCCGGCACATGTCCTTGGGGCCGGGGGAACTCAAGTCGGGCGGAGCACAGCAGTCCTCGATCTTGGCTGTTGCCCTTGAGGCGCTGATTGCTGCCATGTATCTCTCGCAGGGGCTTGAACCGGCCCGAAAGCTCGTCATGGATCTGTACAGCACGCGGCTTGAGCGTATGCCCTCGGTGGATGAACTCAAGGATGCCAAGACCAAGCTGCAGGAGCTCCTGCAGTCCAGGGGGCTTGATGTGCCCCGCTATGTACTCCAGGAGCAGGTCAGGAAATCAGGCGATGAGCTTTTCACGGTCGAATGTATTGTCCAGGGTTGTCGCGAACAGTTCGTGGTCACCGGCAAAAGCCGGCGCCTGGCAGAACAGGATGCGGCCCAGCTGGCGCTGGCCTACGTGTCTGGACAGGAGTCCTGAAGGGCCCGCATGTCCGGGGATTCAAAATGCGGGTTCGTGAGTATTGTCGGGCGGGCCAATGTCGGCAAGTCCACCTTGTTCAACAAACTGCTCGGCGACCAGCTTTCCGTAACCACCCACAAGCCGCACACCACGCGCAATAACATCCGCGGGATCCTGAGTCTCGAACACTGCCAGCTGGTCCTGCTGGATACTCCGGGTGTTCAACTCAGCCACCGGCGCCTGATGCACCGCGTGATGCTGAGCAATGCGCTGTCCGCCCTGCAGGAAGTCGATGTGGTGATGATGCTGGTCGAGCCGCATATCTGGAACCGCGAGGACGACTACCTGCTCGAGCAGATCGGCCAGATCAAGGCGTCGGTCGTGCTCGTAATCAACAAGGTCGACAGGATCAAGGACAAGTCCGAACTGCTGCCCGTCATCGACGGGCTGAAGGCCCGGCATGCATTCGACAGCATCGTGCCGCTGTCCGCGTTGCACGATCCGGAGGTCACGGCACTGACGACAGAGCTGTGCAGGTTCTGTCCCGATTCGGAGTTTCTGTTCCCGCGGGATGTGAAGTGGGACCGGGACGATGCTTTCGTGGTCGCCGAAATCGTGCGCGGTGCGGCCATGGTGCAGTTGCAAAAGGAATTGCCCTATGTGCTCTATACGGAAATCGAGACACTCGAATTCACGGAAAGCCTGGCCACTGTATCGGTCGTCATCTGGGTGGAGAAAGACAGCCAGAAGTCCATCGTCATCGGGAAGAAAGGTGCCCGGCTGAAGGCCATCGGCGAGCAGGCGCGTCGCCGGCTGGAGCGGGTTTTTCACAGGAAGGTGATGCTCAGCACCTGGGTCAAGGTCAAGCAAAACTGGCAGGACCAGCAAGGGATTGTCTCCAGGTTCAAGCATTAGAAGGCGGCAATCCTTGGCAAAAAAAGTACAACTGCAGCCAGCCTACTGCATGCATGCAAGGCCCTACCGGGAGTCCAGCCAGATCGTGGATATGCTGACGCCGGATCACGGCCTGATCGCTGCGGTGCATCGGGGTTCGAGAAAGCAGCGTGGCTCCACCCGGCTGCTGTTTACTCCGCTGCTGATCTCGTGGAGTGGAAACGGTGAACTGTTCACGCTGACCCATGTCGAGTCCGAAGGTGCCCGGCATCTCGATTCGCCGGGCATCAGCATCGTCGGCATGTACCTGAACGAGCTGGTTCTGAGGCTGACTCCGAAGTTAAGCCCCAGCCAGGACATTTTCGATTTGTACCGGAATGTCGTCATGGCGCTGGGCGAAAATGAAATCCCGTGCGAGAATCTGTTGCGCCTGTTTGAAATCAAGCTGCTGGAGATGACCGGCCATGGCCTGTTGCTGGACTGCGAGGCCGATCACGAGACCGAGATTCAGCCGCATGCCGTTTATCGATATGATGTAGAGTCGGGCCCGGTGCAAGTTGACCGGTCCGGATCCGCATGGAACATCCTGCACGGAGCTACATTGATTGCACTTCAGTCACCTTTGAGCATGAAACACGAATCAAGAAGTGCGGCCAAGAAATTCATGCGCGGCATGATTGACTTGCATCTTGGCCACCGTCCCTTGCGAAGCCGTGAAATCCTGCAATTCATCCGAACAGCCCAGCCCGACTGACCCTGTCGACGAGTAATGCCCGATGCCTGCTGAGCCCAGAGTACGACTTGGTGTGAACCTCGACCATGTCATGACCATCCGCCAGGCGAGGGGCACGGCCTACCCGGATCTGCAGGAGGCCATTGTTGCCACAGAACGTGCCGGCGCCGACGGCATCACCATGCACCTGCGCGAAGACCGCCGCCACATCCAGGATGCCGATGTCTATCTGGCCAAGCGCGTGATCCGAACCAGCATGAACCTGGAGATGGCGGCAACCGACGAGATGCGCGATATCGCCCTGGACGTGGCACCGCAGCACTGCTGCATTGTTCCGGAAAAGCGCATGGAACTGACCACGGAAGGAGGGCTCGATGTGCTGGCCCACCAGGCGAGGATCACCGACCTTTCAAGCGCGTTGGGTGAAGCCGGGATCATCGTCTCCCTGTTCATTGAGCCGGACGAGAAAACGGTGGCGGCCGCGGCTGAAGCCGGCGCTGCGGCAGTTGAACTGCACACCGGCACGTATGCGGAGGCCAGCGGCAAGGCGCAAAAGGATGAACTGGACAGGATCTGTGCCGCCGCCCGCCAGGCGCATGCGCTTGGCCTGACCGTCAACGCCGGGCACGGCCTGCACCGCGGCAATGTCGCGGCCATTGCCGGCATCGAGAACATGCACGAGCTGAACATCGGACACTCGATCGTGGCCGATGCCCTGTTCATGGGACTGGAACAGGCCGTGCGGCAGATGAGAGCCGCGATGGATGCGGGCCTTTGACATGGAACTGATCGGCAGCGGAGTGGATATCGTGGACAACCGGAGGATCCAGAGGATCTACGGCCGCTACCCCGAGGCCTTCGCACGAAGGATTCTGCATGCCCGCGAACTTGAGGAGTTTTCTGCGGAAGCGAACAAGCCCCAGTACCTCGCCAGCCGCTTTTCGGTCAAGGAAGCCATCTCCAAGGCGTTTGGACTCGGCATACGCTCACCGATGTCATGGAGGAACATCTGTATCACCCATGACGCCTTGGGCAAGCCGGAGGCGCACTTCGAGGAGGTCCTGCGAAGCCATCTCGGGATGGAGGCCTTGCAGGTGTCTGTTAGTATTTCTCATGAGCAGGACTACACGGTGGCGCATGCCATCGCATTTGGTACACGCCTATGAATATACCCACGCTCGAAAAATTTGTTGGCAACACCCCGCTGGTTCGACTGCAACGGTTGCCGGGTTCGACCTCCAACCGGATTCTGGCCAAGCTCGAGGGCAACAACCCGGCCGGTTCGGTCAAGGACCGCCCGGCGCTCAGCATGATCGTAGAGGCCGAGCGGCGCGGCGAAATCAAGTCTGGTGATCACCTGATTGAAGCGACCAGCGGCAACACCGGCATCGCGCTTGCCATGGTGGCCGCCATGAAGGGCTACCGGATGAAACTGATCATGCCCGAGAACATGAGCCTGGAGCGTCGCGCCTCCATGCAGGCATTCGGCGCGGAACTGATCTTGGTGACCGTGGAAGAAGGCATGGAACGCGCCCGTGACCTGGCCCTGGAGATGCAGGCCCAGGGCGAGGGCAAGGTGCTGGACCAGTTTGCCAACCCGGATAACCCGCTGTCGCACTACCGCAGCACCGGCCCGGAGGTGTTCGAGGATACCGAAGGTCAGGTCACCCATTTCGTGAGTTCCATGGGCACCACCGGAACGATCATGGGGGTATCCAGATACCTGAAGGAAGTCAAACCCGAGATCCAGATCGTCGGGGTCGAGCCTGCCGAGGGCTCCAAGATCCCGGGCATTAGAAAATGGCCCGAGGCCTACATTCCGAAGATATTCGATTCCAGCGCGGTGGACCGCATGATCGAGGTGACCCAGGCCGAAGCCGAGGCCATGATGCGAAGGCTCGGCCGCGAGGAGGGCATTTTCTGCGGGGTCTCGTCCGGGGGCGCTGTGGCCGCCGCACTGAGGCTGTCGGAGGAACTGCGCGATGCCGTGATCGTCACCATCATCTGCGACCGGGGGGACCGCTACCTGTCCACGGGGCTTTTCTCAGAGGACGCGTGAAAGGATGGATCCATGAACGTTTTTGTGTTTGACGTCGAATCCGTGCCGGATATCGAGTCCGGCAGGAAAATCCACGACCTGCAGGGGCTGGAGGATGCCGATGTCGTGCGGGCCATGGAGCAACTGCGAAGCCAGCAGACGGGCAACACGTTCATGCCCCATTACCTGCAGCGCATCGTCGCCATCTCGGTGGTGCTGAGCACGACCGACGGCGTGCGGGTCTGGTCTTTGGGCTCGCCCGAGTCCGGCGAGAAGGAACTGCTGGAGCGGTTTTTTGCCGGCCTGGAAAAATACAACCCGACGCTGGTCTCCTGGAATGGCAGCGGCTTCGATCTGCCGGTGATCCAGTTTCGTTCATTGCTGCACGGGGTCAATGCCCACCATTACTGGCAAACGGGCGATGACGATACGAGCTTTCGCTACAACAACTACCTGAGCCGGTTCCACTGGCGCCACATTGACCTGATGGACGTGCTGGCCGGCTATCAGCCGCGCGCGTTTGCCAAGCTCGATCACATCGCAACCATGCTGGGATTCCCCGGCAAGACGGGGATGGACGGCAGTCAGGTGGGTGCGGCCTGGCTGGCCGGAGAGATCGAGGCGATCCGCAATTACTGCGAAACCGATGCGCTCAACACCTACCTGGTTTACCTGTGTTTCGAGAAGATGCGGGGCAAGCTTTCACAGGGGGTGTACGAGAGCAGGCTTGAGCAGGTCAGGGCGTCCCTGGCCGAGGCACAAAAGCCCCATCTGGACGATTTCCTCAGCCACTGGGCTTCAGACTAGAAGCCTCTGCAGCACCCGTTCATAGATGGTCGTGAGCTGTTCCAGCTCGTCGAGGCCGATGTGCTCATCCGCCTTGTGGATGCTGGCGTTCACGGGCCCGAGTTCGGCCACCTGTGCCCCGGTCGGCGCAATGAACCGCCCGTCCGAGGTGCCGCCGCTGGTCGACAGCTCCGGTCGGACTTGGATCGTATCCTCGATCGCCTGTGCGCAGGCCTCAACCAGTTCCCCCGGCTCGCAGTAGAACGGGTTGCCGGACAGGTGCCACGCCAGCGAATAGTCCAGGCCATGGCGGTCCAGGATGTCCTGGATCCGGGACTTGATTTCCTCGGCCGTGGTTTCCGTTGAGAACCGCAGGTTCAGTTCAATGCTCAGCTCCCCCGGGATCACGTTGTGCGCTCCGGTGCCTGCATGGATGTTGGATACCTGCAGGGAGGTGGGCGGGAAGTGCGCATTGCCCGAATCCCAGCGGGTCGACACCAGCTCGGCCAGCGCCGGTGCGCATTCGTGAATGGGATTTCTGGCGATCTGCGGGTAGGCGACATGGCCCTGGATGCCCGTCACATCCACGGTCGCCGACAGTGAACCGCGCCGCCCGATTTTCATGGTGTCGCCTGTGGTTTTCAGGCTGCTGGGTTCCCCCACGAGACACCAGTCGATGACCTCATCTCGTGCCTGAAGCTGCTCGATGACCTTCACCGTTCCATCCACGGCCGGCCCCTCCTCGTCACTGGTCAGCAAGAACGCAATGGACCCCGCATGATCCGGGTGTGCGCGGATGAAGTTCTCGCAGGCCACGGTCATGGCCGCGATGCTGGATTTCATGTCGGCTGCGCCGCGCCCGTACAGGCAGCCGTCGCGAATGACCGGCTCAAACGGCGGCGAGCTCCAGCGCGCCTCGGGACCGGGCGGTACGACGTCGGTGTGTCCGGCGAATACGAGCAGGGGCGGCTGGCTGCCGCGCCGCAGCCAGAGATTGCTGACTTCACCGAAATTCATGACCTCGGCCTGAAAGCCGCACGCATTGAGGCGCTTGCCGATCAGGGACTGGCAGCCGCAGTCCTGGGGCGTGACCGAGGGCCGGCGAATCAGCTCTTTCGCAAGTTCAAGGGTTGCAGACATGGCATGTAGGCATCATGTGCCGGCCCGGTTCACCTGTTGAAGGGTGCATGCCGGGCGCAGCTCTCAGTTCACGGCGCGCAACAACTCGTTGATGCCCACCTTGCTGAGGGTTTTTTCATCAACCTGCTTGACGATCACGGCACAGTACAGGCTGTACTTGCCGTCCTTGGAGGGGAGGTTTCCCGAGACCACCACCGAGCCTGCCGGGATGCGGCCATAGCTGACCTCACCTGTCTCGCGGTTGTAGATGCGCGTGCTCTTGCCGATATAGACCCCCATCGAGATGACCGAACCTTTCTCGACCACCACGCCTTCGACGACCTCGGAGCGGGCTCCGATGAAACAATTATCCTCGATGATCGTAGGTGCAGCCTGCAGCGGCTCAAGCACCCCGCCGATCCCGACCCCACCGGACAGGTGCACGTGCTTGCCAATCTGCGCACACGAGCCGACCGTGGCCCAGGTGTCCACCATGGTCCCCGAATCCACGTAGGCACCGATGTTGACGTAACTGGGCATGAGCACCACGTCCGGAGCAATGTACGCCCCGTGGCGGGCCATCGCGGGCGGTACGATCCGCGCACCCTGACCGCGAATCCCGTCCTCATCCATCTGCGAATACTTGCCGGCCACCTTGTCGTAATACTTGGTAAATCCTGCATCGATCACCTGGTTCTCATGGATGCGAAACGAAAGCAGCACCGCTTTTTTGATCCACTCGTGGACCACCCAGTCATCGCCCTGCTTTTCGGCTACGCGCAACTCACCGCGGTCCAGCCGCGAGAGCGTGTCTTCAACTGCCTCCCGGGTCCTGGCATCCACCGAAGCGGGCGTGATTTCGGCGCGGCGCTCGAAGGCCTGCTCTATGATGTCCTGGCTCATTAGTTTCTTCCTCTACTCGCTGGTCTCTTGCAAAAAGTCCCGAATCCGGGCCGCAGCATGCAGACATTCCTCTTTCGTTGCAACCAGCGCCAGTCGCACACGCCGCCGGCCCGGGTTGGCACCGGCTACTGTACGCGCCAGATA
>VXPJ01000021.1 GCA_009839635.1 Pseudomonadota bacterium | reverse complement strand
AAGTAGCTTCAAGACGATGTGGGTTTTGGAGAAGTCCCAATTCGCATCTTCGGAAGCATAGGTATCAAATACCTCTTTTGCCACGCGGTTGCTGCTCTCCCCAATTTTCATGAAGACGGAGGTCCCCTCAAGATATTTTATCTTCGCATCATGTTCAGTCTCGATTAGCCAAGCCTCATCATCCCCAGTGGAACTCGAGAAAAACAGGCTTCCTGAAAAAATGCTGAATCTATCGAACATTTTGGAAGTAAAGAAAATGCCTTCTCCGCTGTGATGGACCGGATCGGATGTGAATTTGCCCTTGCAGAGTTCAAGTATTGCATGGCGCGGGTCATGCAAATTGAAATCATTTTTAATTTTGTTGAAGATTCCTACCCCGGTATCTAACACAGTGATCGTCGTATCAAGTGCAGTGCGTTCCACAGATACTGCCAGATACTTTGAGTCAGAATGAGAAACCACGTTATTAACCATTTCTGTAAACCCGTGTTCACAGATATCGAGAACGTTTTTCTTCAAATCCATTAATAGCGGCCGGATGGACTCGATCCAAATCACGTCTTCTGCAGTGTCCTTTGTTACATTGAATGCGAATGTCTGACCCACAATTTTGTTCAGAGCGTAGGTCCGCGCCTTAGTTTTCCCAGACGCAGTCAGCAAGCCTTCCTCAACCATCTCATGCAGGTGCCTGGATACTGCTTGACGTGAAATCCCGAACGCCTGCGCCGTCTGTGTGCCAATGCCTTGGGAATTTTTGGAAACGTGCTCCAGGATGAATTGGCGCAGTTCTTTTGTTTTTCTTGTTTTGTTTCTTGCAATTGTCACAGTTTTAAGGGGCCTAGATGCAGAATTGTCAACAGTAATAAGATTAATGTAAACATTTATTAGATTATTATCAACATCTTCTGTGGGTCCCATGAAACCATTGTTTCACAGTTAAGTTATATCAAGCAGGAATCGCGGCCATTTTGATGAGTCCCGGCTTGCAGCAGCAGGGGCTGACGGTGCGGGCATTGAAGGCTGCTGTGGACAGCTGGGTGGGTTAGATGTCTCAAGGTCCCTGCACTTGGATAGACCAGGGCACCTAGAAATGCAGGCAAAAAAACAGGTGCCCGAAGCCGGGCACCTGTCGTGTGCTTCCCCGCTACGTCCCTGGCTGAAAAGCACCAAAACTGCAGTGGACTTAGGTGTCCAGACCACTGCATAGAAACTCTTCTGTATGGATGCCTGCTGGCGGACTCTCTTCTTGATCCGGCAGGCTGAGCTTCCCTCCCCCCTGGCAATTTCAGGCCTGTTCGTGGATGCAAAGTCGGCGTTCCCTGCCGACTCTACATCACCAGTCGATGCAACGGAGGTCGCATCGGGAATACACACTGCCTTGTATTTCAAGCAAAGTCAAGCACTATATGTAGTATTTTAATGCAAATTCCTAGTTAGGTGTCCTAACCTGCCTTTCCGGCCTGTTCAGAGCCCCCCGGATCGCCTGCCTGTGCGGGGTTATACGCACGTTATGGCAGACTCACGAGCACCTCGTTTCGGCGAAGCGCGGGCAGCGTCCAGGGCGGGTTATACCCTGCGATCTGCCAGTCGCCCGCATGTTCGAGACCGCGGGCTTCAAGCCATTTCTCCAATTCCTTTCGGGAAGCCTCGGCCGACTTGTCATTGAGCCGTCCTCGAAACACGATGCAGGCGATGCGGTGTGCATCGATGTCCATCACGGTGATCCGTTCATTTTGCGGTTGCGGGGCACTGGCCTTGGTGTAACCCTGCGGCAGCACGAAGGCCACGCTCCAGGCATCGATACCATCGTCTGCCAGGGTGCTCGCTTCTTTGGAGCCGGCTTGCGGCTCGATGAGCACCGGCGCGGTCATCTCGATGGTTTGCGATTGGGGTGTGATCAGCACCGGGGCCGTTATGTCGATGTCGGCCGTGGTTTGATTGTCCCCGGTGATGTACCCGAACAGGCGCCGAAAGCCCATGCGGGTAGCCTCCCGGTACGAGGCGGTGACGGTGGTGCGGGCAATGGCATAGCCCTCGTATTCGCGCACTTCAATGGGCCCGTCCTTGAGGGTGACGCGATAGACGGGTTCTTCCGCCGCCTTGCCTCCCAGCAGGGTGCAGGCGGACAGGATGAACGGCAGTGTGATGGCTAAAAGTATGGGGTACCTGCACTTCATGCATGCCTCCTCGCAGGGGGTGTTCTGGTCCCGGGTGTATATCTGACACCGGGTTTTGAAATGATCTATGATAATATATAATCAAATTTACTTAACTAGTATTTATATATTATTTACAGAATGGGAATCCAGATTTAATCTAGTAAAATATATTATCCCATATATATTATTTAGAATAAGGTATTACTATGGCCTATACTACCGAACAGATTACTCAGGTGCTCAAGCGCGCCCGGGAGGCACAGGCGCTTAGCCAGCGAACGCTCAGCATCCAGGCCAGCGTACCCCAGGGACACATCTCGAAAATCGAGAACGGGACGGTGGACCTACGCATATCGAGTCTGGTCGAACTGGCCCGCGTGTTGGGTTTGGAGATCATGCTCGTGCCCCGCAAGAGCGTCCCGGCCGTGCAGGCGCTGGTGCGCAATGCGGAGGGCCTTGACGATGGGTACACCTTCAGGAAACCCAAGGAGCTGGACCGGCTGCAGACCAGGATTGCCCGCCTTGTCCAAAAGTACCCCACCCTGTCCGAGCTTGCCCAGATGCAACGTCAGGTGAACGAGCTGGCAAACGTGCGGATTCCGCAGGCCAGTCTTGCCGTGATCCGGTCGGTGGAGGCGTTGGTGGAGGAGTATGCCCATGACCGTACACGCACGGTTTCACTGAAGGCAGCGTTTGAGCGGGTCCGCAGCCTTCGCAATGAGCTGGCCCATGGAGGCGACGCGCTACAGGAAGATTTGCCCGCGCTTCCTGCCTATCGTCTGGACGAGGATGTGGATGGCTGATGTCACGGCCCTCGAGGTCCTGCTCTACGGGGTGCCGGTCGGGACGCTGACCCGGGTACAGGGGGATCGCACACTCTTCACCTTCCATGACGACTATATACAGGATGAGAACCGGGCCGTGCTCGGGCTTGGCTTCAAGGACCAGTTCGGACAGTTGATAACGGAATTCCCGTCGTATCAGACGAGGGTGATGCCATTTTTTTCCAATCTGTTGCCGGAGGGTCGCATGCGCACGTATCTGGCCCGGCTGGCCGGGGTCGACTCCAAGCGGGAGTTTTTCCTGCTTTGGGCCTTGGGTGGTGATCTGTCCGGTGCGATCACGATCCGTTCAGCCGAGGGTGATGACTGGCCACTGCAGACCGATGAAGGTGAGCACGACGGGCGGGAACACCATGCCCGGGCGTTGCGCTTTTCTTTGGCCGGTGTGCAACTCAAGTTCTCGGCACTCGGGGAAATGCGTTCGGGGCTGAGCATCCCGGCAAAAGGTATCGGCGGCTCCTGGATCATCAAGCTGCCTTCACTTGAATTCGAAGGCGTACCGGAGAACGAGTACTCGATGATGACACTGGCCCGCCTGCTTGGCATGGATGTACCGGCACTGGACCTGGTCGACATCGATGCGATTGATAACCTGCCCGAAGGCTTAGGTAGACTCAAGGGACAGGCACTTGTCATCGAGCGCTTTGACCGGCTCCCGGACGGCAGGGGCGAGCACATCGAGGATTTCGCACAGGTCTTCGGTGTCTATCCCGAAGCCAAGTACAACAAGGGCAGTACCCGCAGCATCGCCAGAGTCATCGGCGCGGAAGGCACCTTGAACGACATTGGTGAGTTCATCCGGCGATTGACGTTCAACACGCTGATTGGCAATGGCGACATGCACCTCAAGAACTGGTCGCTGATCTATCCGGACCAGCGCCGTGCTGCCTTGGCACCCGCTTACGACTTTGTTTCGACAATTGCCTACCTTCCCTATGACCAAGCCGCACTGAAAGTCAGTCGCACCAAGCGTTTCGATGAATTCACCGAGGACGAGTTATCGCATCTTGCTGCGAAGGCACGCTTGCCGGAAAGGCTGGTCCTTGATACGGCTCGGGAAACGGTCGCCTTGTTCCATCAGTACTGGCAAGCTGAAAAGAACCACTTGCCCTTGACGCAGGACGTGATTGACGCTATCGACTCACACATCAAGAAGATCCCGATGGTATAGCTAAATGAACATCAGAGAAGCAACGGAAAAAGACTTCGATGAAATCTGGCCAATCTTTCATGAGGTCGTATCCGCGGGCGATACGTTTTGCTATCCACGAGATACCTCCAAAGAAGAGGCGTTGAAGCTCTGGATTTACGCGCCGAGAAAAACGTTTGTAATCGAAGACGACCACAAAGTTCTCGGCTCCTACTACATCAAGACCAACATATCAGGTCCTGGCGATCATGTTTGCAACTGCGGATACATGGTGTCCTCCGAAGCAAGAGGCCAAGGCCTTGCGACCGCCATGTGTGAGCACTCGCAGAAAGTTGCCGTTGAGCTGGGTTACAAGGCGATGCAGTACAACTTCGTTGCATCTACGAACGAAGGCGCTGTTCGGTTGTGGAGCAAGCTTGGATTTGAAGCTGTTGGGAGATTGCCCAAGGCGTTCAACCATCCAAGCGAAGGATATGTGGATGCCATTGTGATGTTTAAAATGGCTTGAGTGACTATACATAAGCCCTGGACAAATTAAGAAATGTCTAATGCATTCTTAGGCCACCGTGCTTTTAAAGGCCACGACCTTGAGGGTGGTCGTCACTGAATCGATCTAGATAACGCACTCTGGCCAGATCACGACACAGCGCCGTGAAGTTTTTCTAAGTTATAGCGTCGTCACCAAAGGGTCAGGATTTCTTAATTCCATCTAGTCAACCATCTACTGTAGTGCAAGTTGGAAAACTCACTATGTAGTCGTGTCCACATTGGGTCAACTAGTTTGAGGTCTCTTGACTATAGGCCAATTTGTATTATATTTAAATCAATAATATACTATATTGTATATAATATAAGACAGACTATGAAAACACTAGCTACACGAACGCTTCCTAGAACTGCTAGAAATTCTCTCGTCAAACTTGGCGAGGATATCGCTGTTGCGCGTAAAAAACGCCGCATCTCCACGGTCTCGATGGCTGAGCGTGCATTCATCAGCCGTGGCACGCTCTATAAGGTTGAACATGGCGACCCCTCCGTCTCCATGGGGGTCTATGCCACGGTACTGGCCATCCTAGGGCTCACAGAAGGGCTCGCACAGACCGCCGATCGTCGCATCGATTCCCTCGGACTGGATATCGATGAGGAACGGCTGCCTAGGAAGGTGCGAGCACGCCGCTGGTCCCATAAATCGCCATGACGGATACCCTCGAGGTCTTTGTTGACCACAATGGGCAGACGCACCTTGTTGGTCACTGTCACTACATTGTCAAACGACGCGGGCAAAGTTCTGTCTTTGAATACGCGGATGAATGGCTCAAGCGGGCTGATGCATTCGCACTTGATCCTGCGAACCTGCCACTCGAACGAGGGTCGATCTATACCAGGTCTGAAAAATCAGCGTTGCCTGGAGCTTTGCGCGATACCGCGCCCGATCGATGGGGTCAACAGCTAATCAAGCGTGCGTTTCATAAAGCTGGCGAGGTACATACCTTGTCCGAGATCGACTATCTGGTTGCCATTACCGATCAAACGCGGATCGGCGCGCTGCGATACCGGCGAGAAGGAGAGGAAACCTTCGACCATCCCATTGGCCAGTACCGCGTACCTCCATTAATTCGGTTACCAGCGCTGGTCAATGCGGCCGATGCAGTACAGTCAAACACTGAAACTGCAGAGGATCTGAAGCTTCTCCTGAACGAGGGGTCTCCACTTGGTGGTGCACGTCCAAAATCGGCCGTCGTCGACAATGATGGTCGCCTGTCAATCGCAAAGTTCCCGAAGCACGACGATGATCGCAGCATCCCGCATGGTGAGGTATTGGCCATGCGGCTGGCCGCGGCTGCTGGTATCAATGTTGCCGAGGCAACGCTTCAGGATGTAGCTGGTCGGCCGGTATCCCTGATCACACGATTTGATCGGGACGGGGATCTGCGCATCCCGTTCCTCTCTGCCATGAGCCTTTTGGGGCTTGTTGACGGCGATCAGGCCACGTACACGGATATCGCAGAGGTTATCCGGATGCACTCAAGTTCGCCGATCGAGGATTTGCATGAGCTGTGGCGTCGCATCGTATTCAATGTGGTGGTCAGCAACCTGGATGATCATCTGCGCAACCACGGGTTCCTGTATGACTGCAACAACCAATGGCGACTGTCGCCGGCCTATGACCTCAATCCCGTGCCACGAGTCGAGAAAGTTCGTGAACTGACGACCTGGATCTCCGATGAGGGACCGGAGGCGAATCTCGAAATGGCTCGCGCCGCTGCCTCAAATTTTGCGTTGAAGGACAACCAAGCCAACACCATCCTCGATGAAGTTGCAGTAGCTGTGAACAACTGGAAGTCTTGTGCGAGGCGACTCGGTATGACCGCTGCCGACATCGCGGTCTATGCAACCGCGATTGAATATCCTGCATAGGCTTCCGACAGGCCATGACTCGGGGCACTCATCCCGACTTGCATCGTTCGGCAATCATTCTGTATTGAACCGACTTTGGAAGCTTGGCTCACATTGTTTGTCGAGATAAGATCGGTCTCCCCACAAGCTAGCGATAAACTTATTTTTATAATCTTCACCAGTTATCTACGAACTCCCTATTCATGAATGAGTTGACTCGAACTGCCACCACAATGCCACCCATATACTTAGCGACTCATCTACCCGCTGTCGAAGAGACATGATGGAAACGCACGAATTAGGCTGTGATGCGAAATGAAACGTGAACGCACCAATGTCGACCACCCGCTGTGGCGCAAAAAGGTCGACTCCTCGTTGTTTTTACACAAAGTAACGACGATCCCTAAGTGGGTATGTAAGGTCTGGAATCTCGACAACGTCTTTCCAGAATTGAAAGGTAAAGGGGATCTGGAATCATCCATCTCGATCAGCTTTAACAAAAAGTCGCACATCGGACAGGTGACGTCCTCTTGGCCAAAGAAACGTGCCGACAAAGTCTACCGTCTGTGGTTTGGTGATGACTTGATGGCTGAGTTGAAGGAAACATTTCTCATGAGTTTCATGCGTGATATTGAGGATCGGTTGCGACCAGACGCCGATACTGATATTGAAGAAGATATCCCGTTCTGGGAGTTTCTTGATATCGAATTTGACGAAGAATCGAAGATGGTTCGCATGACAAGTCACTACACCCAGATCCCAACATTTCCCGAGTTGTTCCGACGGCTCACGTACTCGCCGGCACTCAAGCGAATCGACGACGAATTGTCCGAAAAAGATGCCATTAATATCCACAAACAGGACTGGCGCCCTCGCGATGAATACGAGGCCGAGATCGGAGCAGAGAACGTCATTTACATGTTAATCGATACCAAGAAGAAGCTCTTTTACATTGGGGAAGCTGATAATTTGGTGCAGAGATTTCACAACAAACATCCTTCGATCTTAAACTGGGATCATTACCGATATGATGTCTTGCCAAAAGAACTACGGGTATTCCGATTACAGCTTGAACGTATGTTGATCAGATGTTTTGCCGCTGTTTTGCAGAACAGACGCAATGTCCAGACGATGGGGATTTCTGAGTTCCAGCTCGTCAACGATAAGATCGATTTGTGAGACTACCTTAGTACTTCGTGGGGTGTAGTAAGCCCCTGACACGAAGGGTATTGAAATGACAGGCTCACAACGCGACGCCTACTGAGGCATTCCACTGCCAAAGTCAAAGCTGTGAAGCCAATTTCAAGATCGTATTCCAGACCGTAATAAGGCCCCAACTAGGCTTTCTGATTGTCAGGCTCTTCCTGCACGCCAAACCCACGCTCATTCCGAACATCGATCGCCAATAAGCGGTGAATCCCCTGGCTGAGAAACCATGCCCGGTCAAATTCCACATTGCTACTACCTTCGTGTTTATCCGACATAACCATCATCAATTCTTCCCTAGTGGTTGGGTGGACACCCTCTTTGTCAAAATTTCCTTGCGTATTCTGGTTAAGGTCGTCGATTGTGGGTGCATTCCACCCAACATTATCCCTTTCCGAAATTTGCCCCTCATCTTCCATGCCACGTGCTATCTCAACAAACATCCAGGCCGACATCTCGAACTCTGCTCTTGACAGAGGGATGTATTGTGGCCTGTATCGCACAAACATGGATCGACAAAAAAGAAAGTGCCAAGGAATGCATTTCCCCTCGATCTCAGGGAGCTGTTTTGTGTCCAACTGCACGTCTTTGGCATCGGCAAGCAGGCAGCCAGTTTGGAATGCCTCAAACGGTGGTGCAATCAAACTTTGTTTCCACACCTTACGTTGATCTTCCGTGCAATAGATACAATAC
>VXPJ01000127.1 GCA_009839635.1 Pseudomonadota bacterium | reverse complement strand
GGCAAAGTAAAAGCCCATCCTGACTGAAATGGTGGAAGGATTAAGCCCGATAGACAGTGCTTTCAGCCCGTGGTCAATGTAGTCCGGGAGGGTATCCATACGATATCTGCAGGGTTGTGGATTGAGGTATGGCAGTGCATTCGCTACCCTATACCCTGATTCGAGTATAAAAGTAAACGCCATCCTGCCCGTGCCTGCCGATCCGACCAATTATTCCATCGCCACCATGGAACTAGGGCCGATGGAGAACTTCGTCTACCTGCTCACCGATCATGCCACGAAAAGTGCCGCCGTCGTCGACCCGGCATGGGATGTGCCCGAGATCCTGGATTGTGCCCGCAAGCTGGGGGTCACCATTACCGACATCCTGCTGACCCACAGTCACCACGATCATATCAATGGCATCGACCAGTTGCTCGACCAGTGCGACGCCGAAGTGCACCTGCTGAAATCCGAGGCGGCCTTCTGGGGCGCCGATCTCGTCCGCCCGAGTCTCCATCATGGAGGAGACCGCATCAAGATCGGGAAAACCGAGGTCGAGATTCTGCACACCCCCGGGCATACCCCCGGCTCGGCCTGCTATCGCATCGGCGATGATCTCGTCACGGGCGATACGCTTTTTGTGTTCGGCTGCGGGCGCTGCGATTTGCGCGGCGGCGATCCGGAGCAGATGCACACTACGCTGAAACGGTTCCGGGACGAACTTCCCGAATCGATCGTCATCTACCCGGGCCATCATTACGCAGAGCAGGCGACCTCAACCCTGGCAGACGAGCTGGAAGGCAATCCCTTCATGCACTTTACCGAGGTGAACCAGTTTGTCCGCTACCGGATGAAGGTCCACGACCGAACCCGGAACTCGCCCTACACGGCGGTTACGAAAAAAGAGATTGAAGCCCTCTCCAGCCAGAAGAGGCCCTGAGCAATACCTACCCCGCTCCAGGGATTATGTCGCCTCCTGACTCAGCCGGACCAGGATGTCTGGAATTTCCTTTGCTGCCCCGAGGTAGGGGGTTGACGTGATCCGCACCTGCGGATACTCCTGCCTGGCCTTCTCAAGCTCTGTTGGAATATCCACGCTGACATGCCGGCCTGTTGCAAGGAAGTAGGGCAACACCGTAATGTGTTTTGCACCTTTTCGCACACAGTCGAGTACCCCCTCGGAGATGGAGGGTTCGGTAATCTCCAGGAATGCGTAGTCGACCCAGTCGAATTGATGCCCCGGAGTTTGCGCGATCTTCGCAGCCAAGGCCCGGATTTCATCACTGGAACCGGGATGACGGCTGCCATGGGCAACCAGTAGCAATGCGTCCATTCGCAAATCCTAGCATGAACGCCAAGCTTGCTTTGCACATTGGCCACGCCTGCCACGTTGGTTTACTAATGTGGCAATCCTCTGTATAACGCACCCGAACAGAGGTTTTCATGCCTGAAATCACGCTAGAACTCGCCAATACAATCATTGATGCCGCCCTCCAGGAAGGCCGCAAGCGCAAGCTGGCACCGCTTGCAGTTGCCGTACTGGATGCCGGTGGCCACATCAAGGCCTTGGCGCGTGCGGATGGCGCGAGCTTCATGCGCCCGATGATGGCCATCGCGAAGGCCTGGGGCGCAATCGGTGTCGGCGTATCGTCGCGCACACTCGGCGAGATGGGAGAGCAGCGGCCGATGTTCATGAATGCCCTGGTCCAGGTCGCCGACCAGCGGCTTTTGCCAGTGCCTGGAGGCGTGCTTGTCAGGGACTCTGACAATACGATCATTGGTGCAGTCGGCATCTCTGGCGATGTGTCCGATCAAGACGAGTCTTGTGCCGTTGCAGGGATCAATGAAGCCGGGTTGCAGGCGGATGCAGGAAAACCCGAGGAATGAATGCTTGAGCGGGACAGGAAAGTTACAGGCCCGGCATGCTTTGTGCTGGAGTGGGCAGTAACGCTGCCCGCGGTTGTACGCCAGCAGAATTTTTGTTTTACCGTGTATTTCTGGGAGAGACCATGATCAAGCCTCACGGATCCGATGCCCTAAAGCCTTTGTACGTCAGTGATGAGGTGCAGCGTAAGCAGTTAGTGCAGGAGGCGGAAAATTTGCCCTCTGTACTGTTGAACTCGGCGGCTTCCTGTAATGTTGTGATGCTCGGAGCTGGCTACTTCACGCCGCTTTCCGGGTTTATGAATATCCAGGATTCGATCTCGGTAGCCAATTCCATGCACATGTGTGACGGGCTGTTCTGGCCTGTCCCGATCATGAACCTTGTGCATGATGGCTCTTCCATAGGACCCGGCATGCGCATTGCACTGAAAGACCCCAATATGGATGGCTCCCCCGTGATAGCGATCCAGGAGGTTGAAGCCGTTGAAGAACTGGGTGAAGACCAGATGGCCACCATTGTGGAGAAGATATACCGTACCACTGATCAGGACCACCCTGGAGTCGCAACTATCATGGCGTCGGGAAGAACCGTGATCTCAGGTCCCATCCAGGTGCTCAACTACAGTTATTTTCAGGATGAATTCCCGGAAACGTTCCGTACTGCGGTCGAAATTCGTGATGAAATCGCCGAGCGAGGCTGGCGTACCGTGGTGGGATTCCAGACCCGAAATCCGATGCATCGTGCCCATGAAGAACTGTGCAAGATGGCACAACAGGCCACAGGCGCGGACGGTATCCTGGTTCACATGCTGCTGGGGAAGCTGAAACCCGGAGATATCCCCGCTCCCGTTCGGGATGCCGCGATTCGCAAAATGGTGGAACTCTATTTCCCGCCCAATAGTGTCATGATTACCGGTTATGGATTCGACATGCTGTACGCCGGGCCGCGTGAAGCCGTGTTGCATGCGGTCTTTCGCCAGAACTGCGGCTGCACGCATTTCATCATTGGCCGTGACCATGCCGGGGTGGGTGATTACTACGGGGCATTTGATGCTCAGATGATTTTCGATGAAGAAGTGCCCCTGGATGCGCTGGAAATCGAGATTTTTCGCGCCGACCATACGGCCTATTCCAGAAAGTTGAACCAGGTCGTCATGATGCGTGATGCGCCCGACCATGAAAAGGAGGACTTTGTCCTACTGTCTGGTACTAAAGTCCGTGCCATGCTGGCAGCTGGCGAATCCCTACCAAAAGAATTTGCAAGACCGGAAGTCGCCGAAATCCTGATGGATTTCTACCAGAACGCATAAGTCGCTACAGATTGCCTGCCAACACCTAACTTTCAGGTGGCATCTCGCCCATGAGCAGGCTGGGGTCCAGCCGCTGCTGATGCCAGTTCATCCTCCAGTCCAGATGAGGGCCCGTGACCCGGCCCGTGGCACCCACCAAGGCAATGGGCTGCCCCTGCTTCACGTACTCGTCCACCTCGACCAGAATTTCGTGCAGGTGCAAAAATGACGATGACAGATTCTGGCCATGATCCACGACGAGTGTGCCCCCTGAGAAATACATGTCTTCAGCATAGATCACCCGACCGGGGGCTGGTGCGAGAACCTTTGTCCCGACGGGTGCGGCAATGTCAATGCCGTAATGCGGCTGGCGTGGCTGGCCGTTGAGAATCCTCTGACTGCCGTAAATACCCGAGATTCGCCCTTGCACGGGCCATATGAATCCTGATTTGAAATCCATGCGGTCATCATCCAAGCTTCGTGCAGCGGCAATTTCAGCACTTTCCCTGCGAATCCGCCGCATGATCTGCGGCCCCGGATTCACCTGGACATTCGGTAACCCGTCGATGCGTTGGGTGTCGTACTCGCGCCCTGCGATCTCGAATGTGTGCGAGCGTACAGTCCCTTCTCTTGTCTGCACGGTGACGGTCGCCCGGGGCGGATAGTCCCGGCCAAAGCCTAGAATAAATTCGCCAGCTGGGGAAACACGCACCGGGTGCCCATTTGCCCACACTTTCGAGTCCGGGTTCACTTGACCGAAAGCCAGCCCGCCCTGCATCAGGTTACCGGTCAGCGAAAGATTTTCCGACCCTGCATTTGCAAACAAGGGGATTATCAACCCGCTCCACATGAGCGCGACCTTGATCCAGGTACGTATCATCCGGTGGTCCAGCGCTAAATCTCCGCGCTGCCTTAGCGCATGGCTTGGTTCTCTAGGGGTTTTGTCAGCGAATGGCCAACAGTCAAGGCTGCCCGGTCATTTGACCGGGCAGGATGCTGGCCACTGCCAGGAAATGAGATAGCGAGTGTGCCCTCAGGCGGGTCCGTACTGAAACGCTGAGGACAGCCCGGCCTTGCCGGATTCGTACCAGTCGACGCCGTTGTCGTGGTAGCGAGCCCGCTTGGACATATGCAACGTAATCGGGTTGTGTGGCGCAACTGCAAGCGGCGTGTGAGCCAGGATGATGTCCTTGCCGTCTTCCCCTTTGATGGGATGGATATCAATTTCCCCTGCGCCTTCCACGACTAGGTGTTTCCTCTCGGGAGTGTCCATGATGCTGATACTGGCCTTCTCAATACTGAGGACCTCGCTGATCAGGCTCGCGATGATACCCAAGTGGCCACCACCTCCACCAGTCCACAATGTCTTCAGCGCCTCGAACTGCGCATCGTTCGCCTGAGCATCGACGTACAGGGCTGCGCGCCAGTTGCCATTGAGAAGGTTCCCCGGGGCATGCAGCCAGACCGACACTTTCATGCCATCCAGACTGACATCACCGTAGTGACCCTTGTCTATTTGCCAGCCGACGAGCGCCGTACATGAACCCACGGTCGGGTCATTCAGCAAAAGACATGGGCATACATTGTCGCAGGTACAGGACTCGAAATAGTTGCCCATCACTTTCCAGTCCACTGCATTTTCGGTCGAAGCCTGCGAAAACCCAAGTCCTGCTGAACCCAAAGCCAACGTGCTTCCAGTAGCTTTTAGAAATTTTCTTCTGTTAAAAATTGACATGCTAGTTCTCCTGCCGTCTCATCTGTAGTCGCTCCGGTTTGCATGGACCAAACCGGTCGTCTCAAAAAATCGTCTACCGCATACTATAGCCCAAAATGGCTACTCTTTAAACATATCTGTCCGTTGCCAGGTCCGCTCGACACCGCGTTCATGATAAGACTCAAGGGTGTGTCCCAAATCAGTGGGACGGGCGACTCTCCAGGCGGTTCCCGAAGCAAGGGGATAATGGGGTGTCTCGGGCAGGCTTCAGGCGGGATAAGGCGCGCCGTTCATACCGCCTGTGCAAGTGGACCCGGGCCTGTGAAGGCCCGGGTTTCAATGCGTGTGAGGTCTGTTAGAAGAGCAGAGCTGGCCTAACCGGGTCCGTACTGGAAAGCTGACGCCAGGCCCGCCTTGCCGGATTCGGACCAGTCAATGTCGTTGTCGTTGTACTGTGCCTTTTTGGACTCATGCAGGGTGATCGGATTTCCGGGAGCTACGGCCAGCGGTGTGCTGGATACGATGACCGGCTTGCCCTCTTCTCCTTCGATCGGAACGATCTCGTTCTCGCCAACACCTTCGATCACCAGGTGCTTCCTTTCCGGCGTACTCTCAAAGCTGATGTTCGCTCTCTTGGCACTCAGTACATCGCTCACCAGGCCTGCAATTACTGCTAGGTGACCACCGCCTTCACCGCTCCACAGGGCACAGATGGCGTCAAACTGTGCATCATCCGCATTCTCGTCCACGTACAGGGCCAGGCGCCAGCCGCCCGCCGTGAGGTTGCCCGGAGCGTGCAGCCAGACCGCAACCTTGATTCCGTCAAGGCTGACATCGCCATAATGCCCCTTATCGATGCTCCAGCCGACGAGCGCCGTACACGTACCCGTAGTTGGGTCTTTCAGCAAAAGACATGGGCATAAATTGTCACAGGTGCAAGACTCGAAATAGTTGCCTTCCACACTCCAGTCTGTCGTCGCCATAGCGTCACCTCCCGGCCTTCTGGATGAATACGAAGCCTGCCAAAAACACTGGCAGGATGGTGATTGAGTATAGCCTAAAAAAGTGGGGCTTGAAACACCCTAGCAACACCACCAACCCCGCCCAGACTTTCATGTATACGGGCAATCCAGTATGATTTCCATCAATGATTCTGACTGTTTGTTTGATTCCAGCGACTACACGGTTTGCATGCCCGTAAACCGGTCATCTAACGTATATAGAAAGGCACTTCCATGAACACTCCCCCACCTGTTGCAGGACTTTCTCCACAAGACAAAAAGATTGTCGTCT
Organism: Pseudomonadota bacterium; assembly: GCA_009839635.1. Lineage (GTDB taxonomy): Bacteria > Pseudomonadota > Gammaproteobacteria > UBA4575 > UBA4575 > WTFY01. Next base: position 2,478 of record VXPJ01000127.1, on the reverse strand, counting down.
CGGGACTGATCCTGGTGGCGGGCGTGAGCTGGCTGTACATAATTTACATGGCCTGGGCGATGGAGAACATGCACCTGGTCGATATGTGGATGCCTCCGATGGGTGGCATGCGTGCATGGACGGCATGGGACTTCCTCATGCTCTTTCTCATGTGGTACATCATGATGATTGCCATGATGACCCCGAGCGTTTCGCCGATGGTCATGATGTTCACCACCGTGAGCCGGCAAAAGAAGCTCAAGAAACAGCCATACGCACCCACCTTCATTTTCCTGGCGGGCTACCTGGTCGCCTGGGCCCTGTTCAGCATTTTCGCGAGTGCCATCCAGTGGCCCTTGCATGGAATCAAACTGCTCGATCCCATGATGTACACCGACAGCTACCTGCTGAGCGGCGCGATCCTCCTGCTGGCAGGTGTATACCAAATGACCCCGATGAAGGATGCATGTCTGAACCAGTGCAGAACCCCGCTCGGCTTTTTGATGGCTGCCTGGAAGGATGGCAAAAGCGGGGCCTTCCAGATGGGGCTGTATCATGGGATGTTTTGCGTGGGCTGCTGCTGGGCACTAATGGCGGTGTTGCTGGCTGTAGGTGTGATGAACATGCTTTGGGTCTTGCTGATTGCAGTCTTCGTCCTGCTTGAGAAAATCCTTCCATTCTCCCCTACCATGACCCGTATGATCACGGGGGCAGGACTGATTATCTGGGGTGGCTACTGGCTGAGCCTCCATCCCTGGTAACAAATCTCTCCGGAAACTTCTACCAGACTTCCTGGGCAATCATCTGACCCCTCTGTGAGTACTGAGGGCAAATATTTTCGTGTAAATTCTGCGGAGCTATCCTTGGATCGATGGCTTGCTCAAAAAGTGCATGACCACCCTCGCCTGTATCGCTGTGCCGAAGGTTTTGTAATTTTTCTGTATCCAGTGGAATCTGTATAACGCACGATCCAGTTTCGGGGGTGTTGCTGAACACCACTTTTGCCTTGTTCCAGGGATTCGATACCTCGATGTATTTCAAGTACGTCAAGTCCGAAATTGCACACTGCAACATCAATACCCTTAGCCAAACGTTGATGGATAAAATCGATGGCAGCCATCACTATTATTCGATGTGCCGGATCGGCCCTTTATCTAAAATAGACTCATCGTACTTGTAATGAAATTGAACACAGGAGCAGATCATGGAACAGGCAATACCATTGCCGATCGACATCGGCATCCCTGAGCCTCAGCGCAAGGAAATCGCAACCGGCTTGAGCAGGTTGCTTGCAGATACCTACACGCTGTATTTGAAAACCCACAACTATCACTGGAATGTGACCGGGCCCATGTTCACGACCCTGCATGCCATGTTCGAACAACAATACCAGGAGCTCGCCCTGGCCGTAGATGAAATCGCCGAACGGATACGGGCCCTGGGTATTTTTGCACCCGGCTCTTACAGCAGGTTCAAGGAACTTACCCAGATCGATGAGGAAACACGTGTGCCAAGTGCACAGGAGATGATCCATCAGCTGGTTCTGGGACAGGAAGCCGTGGTACATACCGCCCGGGAAATCTTTCCGGTCATTGAGGCAGCAAATGACGAACCCACTGCCGACTTGGTCACAAACCGCATGCAGACACACGAAAAAACTGCCTGGATGCTGAGAAGTCTGTTGCAATGAGCAAGCCATTCTATTGAAGATGTCATGCAGCCCATGCCGTGAAGCGCTATAGTAGGCACTGGTTTTATATGGCAGGGAATACCTATGCTTTCATAGCGACCCCTACACGATACGAGGAGGTGGATACATGTTTGGGTTCGGCAAAAAAAACAAGGATTTCAAGGCAACAATTTTGAACACAGGCCAGACCTTTGATGTCAAAGGCGGCATTAACCTGCTGCAGGCCGCAAAAAATGCCGGCATCGACTGGCCGTGCGACTGCAAGGTCGGCTCGTGCGGAACCTGCCGCGCCAAGCTGGTCAGTGGCAAAGTCAAGGAGCTGACGGATTTCACCTACACGCTCGATGGGGACATGTTGAAAGCAAACTACATCCTGGCTTGCCAGGCCAGGCTGAAAACAGATGTTGAGGTGGAAGTAGATTTCGACCAGACGGCGGTCAACCCGGAATACATCTGACTGTGGACACCTGCCGGGTTCGCCCATTCCGGTCATGTGGTGTGTAGGTTTCCGGGCTCCTGATCTTGTCCGCCACGGTACCTGGCGGGCTCGGGTCAATCCAGCTGGCACTGAGTGAACTTGTCCGAAGCCAGCCAACCGGGTTCAAGCAGCCAGCTGCAGCTGCTGAAGCAGAAGCGTTTCGGCCCCTTTTTCCTGACCCAGTTCTTCGGCGCCTTCAACGATAATGTATTCAAAAATTCGCTGATCATCCTGATCGCCTTCCAGAGCAGTTTTTCAGGATCAGACATCTCGAACTACATCATCAATCTCGCCGCACTTCTTTTCATACTGCCGTTTTTTATTTTATACG
>VXPJ01000116.1 GCA_009839635.1 Pseudomonadota bacterium | reverse complement strand
ATGCGAAAGTGGCGGAATTGGTAGACGCGCTGGCTTTAGGTGCCAGTGGGGCAACCCGTGAGAGTTCGAGTCTCTCCTTTCGCACCAATCCGACATTGAGATGAGGGCGCCTGCCCGATGCTCCGGGATGCAATGTACCCGGCGACTCAATATACTGGGCGCCGGATTTAACCGCCTGTGGATGAATGCTGTCAGCCCTGTACAGGAGGCACGGCATGCAGGATCCGGAGGATATCAATTACAGAGGTGAATGGATGCAGGTATCGTTGGAGACAACTGGAAATCTGGAGCGCAGGATCACGGTAGAAGTACCGGGTGAGAAAATCCAGACCGCGGTGGAGAAAAAGCTCCAGGACATGACCCGGAGCGTGAAGCTTCCCGGGTTCCGTCCGGGCAAGGTGCCGCTGGGGGTAGTGCGCCAGCGTTTTGGCAAGCAGGTTCGCCAGGAAGTTCTGGCCGATACGATGCAGTCCAGCTACCGGGAGGCAATTCACCAGGAGAAGCTGCGTCCTGTGGGAACGCCCAGGATCGAACGTCTGGGCCCGGAAGCCAGCCAGGATCTGAAATATGCCGCGACCTTCGAGGTTTACCCGGAAATCGAACTTGCGGATGTCTCGGGCTTTGAAATAGAAACCGCACAGGCCGAGGTCACCGATGAGGATGTGGACAGCATGCTCGAAAAACTGCGTGGACAGAAGATGCGCTGGCGCGCCGTGGACCGGGCGGCTGAAAAGGACAACCGGGTTAACATCGATTTCAAGGGGACGCTGGATGGTGAGGCATTCCCGGGCGGCAGCCAGGATGATTTTGCCGTGGTACTTGGCAGCCAGACCCTGCTGCCGGAGTTCGAGCAGCAGCTGGAAGGCGTGAAAAAAGGTGATACCAGGCAGATCGAAGTGGGCTTTCCCGAAGACTACCGGCAGCCGGAGCTGGCCGGCAAGCAGGCGGTCTTTGATGTGCAGGTAAAAAAGGTCGAAACCGGATCACTGCCGTCACTGGACAAGCATTTCGTTCGGGAACTGGGCATTGAGGACGGCAAGGTCGAGACCCTGAATGTGCAGCTCAGGCGCAACCTGGAGGCTGAACTCGAGCAGTGTAAACGTACATTCGACAAGAACCAGGTGATGCAGAAGCTGTTTGAGTCCAACCAGTTTGAGCTGCCGGCGGCACTGCTGGAACAGGAAGTCCGCAGCGTGTTTGCACAGGCCATGAACAACCTGAACATTGAAGATGAATCGAAGTTGCCGAAGGCCCAGCTGGAGGAGCAGGCGAAACGCAGGCTCTCGCTTGGTCTCATCATCGGTGAAATTGTCCGCCAGAACAAAATTCAGCTCGATTCCGGGCGTGTCAACCAGCAGATCGATGCCATCGCCTCGGGGTATGACAAACCCGAGGACGTGGTCCAGTACTACCGCAACAGTATCGAGGCCCGGGCCGGAATCGAATCGCAAGTCATGGAAGAGCAGGTGGTCGACTGGGTGCTTGAACAGGCCCAGCCGAGCACGCGATCGTTTACCTTCGATGAAATGGTGAACAATCAGTTCTGATACAACTATTTTTCAGGAGAAGCCATATGGGAGAAAAACATTCGAAGGACGGAGTCCTGAATACACAGGCCCTGAATCTCGTGCCCATGGTCATCGAGCAATCTGCACGGGGCGAGCGAGCCTATGACATCTATTCACGCTTGCTGAAAGAGCGCGTCGTTTTCATTGTAGGTGCGATCGAGGACCAGATGGCCAACCTGGTGGTAGCCCAGTTGCTGTTCCTGGAGTCCGAGAATCCCGACAAGGATATTTCCATTTACATCAACTCTCCGGGCGGCTCGGTCAGTGCCGGCATGGCCATCTATGACACCATGCAGTTCACCACACCCGATATCAGTACGCTGTGCGTCGGGCAGGCCGCGAGCATGGGTGCCCTGCTACTGGCCGGTGGTGCATCGAACAAGCGCTATGCACTGCCCCATTCACGCATCATGATCCACCAGCCGCTGGGTGGTTTTCAGGGGCAGGCGACTGATGTCGACATCCACGCCCGTGAAATTCTGAAAATCCGGGAGGAACTGAACCAGGTTCTGGCCCAGCATACCGGTCAGCCGGTCGAGCAAATTGCACGGGATACCGAGCGTGATCACTTTTTGAACAGTGCCGAAGCCAAGGCCTACGGCCTTGTGGACGAGGTCCTGGACAAGCGCCGCGATACGCTCCCGGATTCGACCCCGTAAAGGACGGGAACGGGTCACCTGCCGGCGGCCAGAGGCTGGGTGCGGGCGCTGTATAAAATTTTAAAAAAGCGTATAGTTAAGCCTCGAGCATGTGTTTCCGAGGCGCATTCGTCTGATTCATTAAGGAACCCAGAGCACACTCTTCACCCTTTCGAAGTACAGATGGCCGGCAAGGTACGATGAGCGATAACACCACAACCAAGGATCGGGATAGCGGCAAGCTGCTGTACTGCTCGTTTTGCGGAAAAAGCCAGCATGAGGTCCGCAAGCTGATTGCCGGACCCTCCGTGTTCATCTGTGATGAATGTGTCGAGCTGTGCAACGATATCATCCGCGAGGAAATGCAGGAGCAGTCCTCGGCCGAGGGCACCAAACTTCCCAAGCCGGTCGAGATCAACTCCATCCTTGAGGAGTATGTCATCGGCCAGGATCGTGCCAAGAAAATCCTGTCCGTAGCGGTCTACAATCACTACAAGCGCTTGGATGCCAGAAGCTCCGGCAAGCATGCCGTGGAACTAGCCAAGAGCAATATCCTGCTGGTGGGCCCAACAGGCTCGGGCAAGACCCTGCTTGCGGAAACGCTGGCGCGGTTGCTGAACGTGCCCTTCACCATTGCCGATGCCACCACGCTGACGGAAGCCGGCTACGTGGGTGAGGATGTCGAGAACATTATCCAGAAGCTGCTGCAAAAGTGTGACTACGACGTCGACAAGGCGCAGACCGGCATCGTGTACATCGACGAGATCGACAAGATCTCCCGCAAGTCCGACAATCCATCGATTACACGGGATGTGTCCGGGGAAGGGGTCCAGCAGGCACTGCTGAAGCTGATCGAAGGCACGATTGCATCGGTACCGCCCCAGGGTGGGCGCAAGCACCCGCAACAGGAATTCCTGCAGGTCGACACCAGCAACATCCTGTTCATTTGCGGAGGTGCGTTTGCGGGCCTGGACAAGGTGATCCTCGATCGCACGGAGACGAGCGGCATTGGTTTTTCGGCAGAGGTGCGCAGCAAGGACAATGCGATCAAGATCGGCGAGGTCCTGCACAGTGTCGAGCCCGAGGATCTGATCAAGTACGGCCTCATTCCGGAATTTGTCGGGCGTCTGCCGGTTGTTGCGACGCTGGACGAGCTCGATGAGGAGGCCCTGGTGCGGATTCTGACAGAGCCCAAGAATGCCATCACCAAGCAGTACCACCGCCTGTTCGAAATGGAAGGCGTGGAAATTGAATTCCGGGAAAATGCACTCTACGCCACGGCCCGCAAGGCGATGGACCGAAAAACCGGCGCACGCGGACTGCGTACCATTCTGGAAAACGTGTTGCTGGACACCATGTACGAGATGCCTTCACAGAACAGCATTGGCAAGGTCGTGGTCGACGAGTCGGTGATCCACGGCGAAAAACCGTACCTGATCTATGAAAGTTCAGAATATGAGAAAGTGGCATCGGATGAATGAGTGCGTCCTCTGAAGGGACCGCACGGGCCATACAGGGCATGGCGGTGCCTGGAAAGCATTGAATTTTCAAGGGAATGCCCCCATATCAGGGGCAGGGCGTAAGGCAGGACATACAGATGCGGCCGGACGTGCCATTCACGAATAACGAATTTTAGCCAGCTTACGGAATGAATTGAGATGAGCGAAGAACAGATTCCGGACCAACTGACGGATGACGCGGTCATGCCGGTGTTGCCGCTGCGCGATGTAGTGGTGTATCCGCATATGGTGATCCCGCTGTTCGTGGGTCGGGAAAAGTCGATCAAGGCTCTGGATGTGGCGATGTCCAGCAACAAGCAGATCCTGCTTGTCGCCCAGAAAAATGCGGAGGTGGATGAGCCTGATACCGAGCAGGTTCACACGATCGGTACAGTGTCGACGATCCTGCAGCTGCTGAAGCTTCCGGACGGCACTATCAAGGTGCTGGTGGAGGGCGTTGACCGTGCGCGCGTGGTCCAGTATCTGGAAGAGGAAGACTTTCTCAGGGCCAGAGTCTCGCTGCTGGAATCGGACACTTCGGCAGAAGACGAACGGGAACTTGAGGTCATGGCACGCTCCGTGACCAACCTGTTCGAGCAGTACGTGAAACTCAACAAGAAGATTCCTCCTGAGGTCCTGACCTCGCTAGCAGGCATTGATGATCCCACCCATCTGGCCGATACGATTGCCGCACACATGTCCCTGAAGCTGGATGAAAAGCAGTATGTGCTTGAGATCGGCGACGTGCGCAAGCGGCTTGAGCACCTGGTCAAGCTGATTGAAGGCGAACTGGATGTCTTGCAGATCGAGAAACGGCTGCGCGGGCGTGTCAAGCAGCAGATGGAGAAGTCGCAGCGTGAGTATTACCTGAATGAGCAGATGAAGGCCATCCAGAAAGAGCTGGGTGAGCTGGAAGAGGCGCCCAATGAGGTTGATGAGCTGGCGGACAAGATCGAGAAAGTTGGCATGTCGAAAGAGGCCAAGAAGAAGGCCACGACAGAACTGAACAAGCTGAAGATGATGTCACCGATGTCTGCGGAAGCTACGGTGGTGCGAAACTATATTGACTGGCTGGTGGGTGTGCCCTGGAAAAAGAAATCCAAGGTGCGCAAGGATCTGGCTGCAGCGGAACGCATCCTGGAAGAGGATCATTACGGCCTGCACAAGGTCAAGGAGCGCATCATCGAGTACCTGGCCGTGCAACAGCGAGTGCGAAAGCCCAAGGGGCCGATCCTGTGTCTGGTGGGTCCGCCCGGAGTCGGCAAGACCTCAATCGGAAAATCCATTGCCCGTGCCACCTGCAGGAAGTTCACACGCATGTCTTTGGGCGGAGTCCACGACGAGGCCGAGATTCGAGGGCACCGGCGCACCTACATTGGTTCGCTGCCCGGCAAGATCGTGCAAAACCTGTCCAAGGTCGGAGTCCGCAACCCATTGTTTTTGCTGGACGAAATTGACAAGATGGCCATGGATTTTCGGGGCGACCCGGCATCGGCCATGCTGGAGGTGCTGGACCCGGAGCAGAACCACACCTTCAACGACCATTACCTGGAGGTGGATTTCGACCTGTCCGATGTCATGTTTGTGGCAACCGCCAACAGCCTGAACATACCCGGTCCTTTGCTCGACCGCATGGAAGTGATCCGCTTGCCGGGCTATACCGAAGACGAGAAGAAGAATATTGCCACCCGCTACCTGATTCCCAAGCAGCTGAAGGCCAATGGTCTGAAAAAAAACGAGCTGCATATCAGTGAACCGGCGATCCGGGACATGATTCGCTATTACACGCGAGAGGCCGGCGTGCGTAACCTGGAGCGGGAGATTTCGAAGATCTGCCGCAAGGTGGTGAAATCGCTGGTGCTTGGCTCAGGCAGGAAACAGGTCTCCGTCACCCCTCGTTCCCTGACGAAGTACCTCGGTGTCAAGCTTTTCCGTTACGGGCTAGCCGAGGACAACGACCAGATCGGTCAGGTTACGGGTCTGGCCTGGACGGAAACCGGTGGTGAACTGCTCACCATTGAAGCGGTGGTGATTCCCGGCAAGGGGAAAACCAGTCGCACCGGCCAACTCGAGGACGTCATGCAGGAATCCATCCAGGTGGCACAGACGGTGGTGCGCAGTCGCGCCAGCGTGCTGGGCATTGAAACGGATTTCTATGAAAAGTCGGATATCCACATCCATGTCCCCGAAGGTGCCGTGAAAAAGGATGGACCCAGTGCGGGGGTCGGTATGACGACCGCTATTGTTTCTGCCCTGAGCAAGGTTGCCGTGCGCGCGGATGTGGCCATGACGGGCGAGATCACCCTGCGCGGCGAGATCCTGCCCATCGGCGGGCTGAAAGAGAAGCTGCTGGCGGCCCATCGCGGCGAAATCAAGACGGTGCTGATCCCGAAAGACAACGAGAAGGATCTAAGTGAGATTCCCAAGAATATCAAGCAAAAACTTGAAATCATTCCGGTGCAGTGGATTGACGAAGTGCTTCAGGTGGCGCTGGTCAAGATGCCCGAGCCGCTGAGCGACTCGGAGGTCGTGGGTGCGGTTGAGCCTGAGCACAAGAAATCCATCCAGAAAAGTGGGCCGGTCCAGGCTCATTGAGCGCATGGTTTATTGACTTGGTTCGGGCACACTTGGTATAACGAAAGCCATTCAAATGGCCTTTGCTACCACGTGCACATTACATATCTCGACTAGCCACGATGATTTCTCAGCTTGTTTTGTATGCTAATCATGCGGTCCGCAGGTTGCCTTCAGTTTTTAAAAATTAACGTGCGATTGTCTGGGTTGCATACTAACAATCAGGGGAGTTTAGTCTAATGAATAAAAGTGAACTTGTAGAAGCTGTATCCGAAGCAGCGAAGCTGTCCAAAGCCGATGGAGCACGCGCAGTAGATGCCGTGTTCGGCTCCATTGCCGGTGCATTGAATCGCGGTGATAACGTAACACTTGTAGGCTTCGGAACCTTCTCGGTAAAACACCGGAATGCCCGCACTGGCCACAATCCCCGAACCGGTGAGAAAATCCAGATCGCTGCAAGTAAAGTACCCAGTTTCAAGGCTGGCAAAGCGCTGAAGGATGCTGTAAGCTAGCGCGCCTTTTGGGTGCTTAGCTCAGCTGGTAGAGCGTCGCCCTTACAAGGCGGATGTCGGGGGTTCGAATCCCTCAGCACCCACCAAGGGTCATACTGTAGGAGTGGTAGTTCAGCTGGTTAGAATACCGGCCTGTCACGCCGGGGGTCGCGGGTTCGAGTCCCGTCCACTCCGCCATAGCTTGTACGGGAATCTTTGATAAATCACAGGGTCAGGGTTACCGATATCCCTGTTCCTGCCTGAAATCAAAAATGCATTGGCGCCAGGCAGGCTGCGTCTGTGTGGTGTGGCTGTCCTCTTCTATCGACTGCAGAAATGCCATCGATCCTCTGGCAAGGGCATCTGTTTCCCTGATCCATTCAAAGATTACGCGATGATGCGATCCGTATAGAAGCCCGGAATCTTGCCATCCAGGTCGTGCAGGATCGGTAATCGGAACACTTCGTGCCGCATACAACCGGTTGCAGATCAGGACAGGCGGTTTTGATGCGACGGTATTTACAGCATGCAGGGATGCACAGACGGGCAGAACCATTACAATGCGAAGATGGATATTTTGAAAAACGCGGAAAATAACATTGCGGGAAAGCACACATGCTGATTGAAATCCGGGATCGTGCCAGCAGCCTGGTGGCCTATGTGATTATCGGGCTACTCATCCTTTCTTTCGCATTGTGGGGAATCCAGGAATATTTCGGTGCGGGCGGGGCGCCTGCGGCAGCAGCCGTCAACGACGTGGAGATCACGGTCCCCGAGTTCAGCAACCGCTTCCAGCAGTACCGCCAGCAGCTGCGCTCCAATCTCGGCAGGACGTATGAGCAACAGTTTCCGGATGAGAGCGTAATCAAGCAGCAGGTGATTGAGGGCATGGTGGACATGGAAATCCTGCGCCAGGAAGTCACAGAGGCCGGATTCCGCATCAGTGATACCAGCCTGGTTCAGAAAATCCAGCAAGTGCCGCAGTTCCGAAAGGATGGCAAGTTTGACCCGGAGTTGTATACGCGGCTGCTGCAGGCACAGCGCTACGACAAGGCCCGCTTTGAGGCAGAACTTCGCGAACAGGAAAAGCTGGAGCAGTTTGAACTCTCGCTGGCATCCTCTTCTTTCATGACGCAAGCCGACTTGCAGCGTTTCCAGCAGCTGTCCGAGCAGTCCAGGGACTTCAGCTACGCACTGGTGCAGATCAGTCCCGATTCCATCGAGGTGTCTGACCAGGAGGTGGACGACTATTACAAAGAGAACGAGGTGCAGTTTCAAACGCCTGAACTGGTCAGGCTTGCCTATATCGAAGTAGCCGAGGAAACCCTGTTTGACCAGATCCGTGTGGACGAGGACGAGGCACTTTCCATCTATCAGGAACAGCCGGAACGCTTCATGACAAGCGAGTTGCGCAAGGCGCGGCATGTCCTGATCAGGGTGCCCGAGCAGGCGGCAGGCAATCCAGCCGAATGGGATCGTGCACGGGAACGGGCCACCGAGTACATTCGCCAGCTCGAGGCCGGGACCTCATTTGAGAAAATCGCCAGGCTGTATTCGCAAGACACCCTGTCTGCCGGCAAGGGCGGCGATATCGGTTTCATTGCACCCGGTGACCTGGCCAGTGATACGCTGGAGAGAGTGCTGTTCAGGCTGGATGTGGAGGAGTACAGCCGGCCAATCCGTACCGACCAGGGTTTCCAGATCGTACAACTGGTTGAGGTCCAGGAGCCCGAGCAGCAGCCGTTTGCCGAGGTGCGTGAGAACATCGTCAACGAGCGCAAAGGCAAATTGGCCCAGACGCGCTTTATTGAAATTGCTGATGAACTGGCCAACCTCGTGGTTGAGCAACCCGATGATTTGACAGAAGCGGCGGAAACCTTCGGCCTTGAAATCCAGGAAACGGGCTGGCTCACATCGTCTTCCACCACCGGAATCTTTACCGATTCGAGAGTTCGCCTGACCGCGTTCACCCCCGAAATTCTGGAAGAGGGACTGAACAGCGAGCTGATGGAAATCGCCGACGGGCACGTG
>VXPJ01000150.1 GCA_009839635.1 Pseudomonadota bacterium | reverse complement strand
CGGCGGTGCCGTCCTCGAACTCGCCGAGGACGAATTGCGCAAGGCCCCCCAGGCGCTGCGCGATTTTTTCGAGCAGGTCAACACCCCCCCTCCCTGGTGCGACTACAAGGACTTTGAGCCGGCCGCGCGAGTCTTCTACACGGAAGTGAACAACATGTTGGTGGCCTTCGTGTGCGGGGTGCTGATCGAAGGGTTCACCACGCTGATCGCCAAATCATTCAACATCACCGGGCGGGTGACGCGCGGCCCAGGTGATCGGCGCTTGCGGCAGAACAACCGCCACCTGATGGAAATCTTTTTCCCCGGCGGTCTGGAACGTGACGGGGAAGGCTGGAAGACCACCCTGCGTGTACGCTTTGTCCACGGCCAGGTGAGACGGCTGATGGGGCCCTGCCAGGACTGGCACAAGGAGTCCTGGGGCGTGCCGGTGAGTGCGGCCCACCTGGGCCTTGCGAGCGTCGTGTTTTCGTTGCGGTTGCTGCAGCACTCCACCCTGATCGGCGCCCAGTACACGAGTGAACAGGAGGAGAGCGTGATGCGCCTGTGGCGCTACACGGGCTACCTGATGGGGGTGCCGGAATCCATCCTCTTCACCAACCGGGAAGAGGCGGCGCACCTGCTGGACATCGGCCTGATGTGCGAACCCCCGCCGACACTGGATTCCGTGATCATGGCGAACTCGCTGATCAATGCCATCCCGGTGGTGGCGAACATCGAATCCCCCCGGGAAGCCAGGGCAGTCAAGAGCCTGGCCTACGGCATCGGGCGCTCACTGCTCGGGCACGAGATGGCAGACCAGCTGAGGTTTCCGAAAAAGGGGAAGGTGACCTCGCTGTACAAGTGGAAGTTCCTGCAGGCCATCGACCGCATGCGCCGCGACAAGAAATCGATCAAGGCGGAAAATTTTGCCCAGGTCCTCGATATCTCGCAATACGATGACGTGGGCATCAGCTACAAGTTGCCGGACCACGTGTACTCATCCAAATCCGGAGACTGGTAAGCCCGGTGGGCCTGCTTGACCGCTACACGTCCACCCTGCTGGACTATCGCTGGTGGGTCGTGGGCCTGGCTACCCTGGTCATGCTGGCGATGACCGCCGGCGCGCAGTTTCTCACGGTCTCCAACGACTACCGCATCCTGTTCAGCGATGACAACCCCCAGCTCATGGCCTTCGATGCGCTGGAGGCCACCTACACGGAGTCCTACAACCTGCTGATCGCGGTGGCCGTGCAGGAGGGTTCGGTGTTCGAGCCCGCGACGCTGGATGCGGTCGAGTCGCTGACCGAGGCGGTCTGGCAATTGCCGTATTCGAGCCGGGTTACGTCGTTGACTAACTACAGCCACAGCGAGGCGGATGGCGACGACTTGGTCGTGGCGCCGCTGGTAGAGGACGCCTTGTCCATGGACGCTGCCGCCCTTGAGCGCGTCGAGGCCATCGCGCTGGGCGATGCCGATATCGCCGGGCGCCTGGTGTCCCGGGACGGGCGCGTGGCCTCGGTAGTCGTCGACTTCGTGCTGGCGGACAACCCGGACCAGCAGGTGATCGAAATTACGGGCACCCTGCAGGGGATCCTCGATGAGGCACGCACGGCCCATCCCGGTCTCGGCTATTACACGACCGGCTTCGTGGTGCAGAACCAGGCATTTTCCGAGGCCACCCAGGATGATCTCGAGACCCTGCTGCCGATCGTGTTCGTGGTTATCGTGGGCCTGTCGGCGATCCTGCTGCGCTCGATTGCGGGCACGGTGGCCATCGTTGCGATCGTCATGTTCGCCGTCAACAGTACCATGGGGTCCGCCGGCTGGAGCGGGGTGCTGATCAGCCCGACCAACTCGGGCATCCCGGTGATCGTGATGGTGATCGCGATCGCGGACTCCATCCACATCATCAGCAACGTGTTGCAGGGCCTGCAGCGCGGCCTCGACAAGCATGCGGCCATCCTGGAATCGATGCGCATCAATGCCTACCCGGTGTTTCTGACCTCGCTGACCACCGCCATCGGTTTTCTGACGCTGAATACTTCCGATTCGCCCCCGTTCCATGTGCTCGGCAACTGGGTGGCCTTTGGCGTGCTGTGCGCCTTTGTCTACTCCATGACGTTCCTGCCGGCCCTGCTTTCCGTGCTGCCGTTGCGCAGTGCGGGCGCGCAGCCTCGCAGCAGCGCGCTCATGGAAGGCCTTGCCGAGTTCGTGGTCACCCGCCACAAGCAGCTGTTCTGGGTCGTGGCACTGGCGGCGGCGGTCCTGATCACGGGTGTGCCCCGGATCGAGCTGGGCGACAACCTGGTGGAGTTCTTCGACGAGCGCTACGAGTTCCGGCGCGATGCCGACTTCATCACCCAGAACCTGACCGGGCTGGACAAGCTGGAATACTCGCTGCAATCGGGACGTGAGGGCGGCATCACCGACCCCGCCTACCTGCAAAAGGTCGAGGCCTTTGCCGAATGGTACCGGACACAGCCCGGGGTCACCCATGTGCAGGCCTTCTCGGACATCATGAAGCGCCTGAACAAGAACATGCACGGCGATGACCCGGCCTTCGAGCGCCTGCCCGAGGATGCGGCGCTGGCCGCCCAGTACCTGCTGCTGTACGAACTCTCGATCCCGTTCGGCAGCGACCTCAACGACCGCATCGATGTCGCCAAGTCCGCGACCCGCATGTCCGTGACCATCGAGAACGCATCTTCCCGGGACCTGCGCGACCTGGATGCGCGGGCGCAGGCCTGGCTTGAGGCAGAATCGCCGGGGCTGGCCGGCGAGGCTTCGGGGATCAGCATGATCTTCGCCCACATGTCGGACCGCAATGTCAGCAGCATGATGGTCGGCATCATCGGTGCCATGATCCTGATCTCCGTACTCCTGATCGCGGTGTTCAGGAGTGTCCGCATCGGCCTGATCAGCCTGTTGCCTAACTTTGTCCCGGCACTCATGAGCTTCGGCCTGTGGGGTCACCTGGTGGGGCAAATTGGCCTGGTCTCCACGGTCGTCATCGCCATCTCCTTCGGGATCGTGGTCGACGACACCATTCATTTCCTCAGCAAGTACCTGAAAGCGAGGCGCGAGGGCGAGGCTGCCCCCGACTCGGTGCGCTACGCCTTTCGCACGACCGGCCAGGCGCTGTGGGTGACCACCGCCGTTCTCGTGGCAGGCTTTTTGGTGTTCACGGCCTCGGGATTCCAGCTCAGCTGGGTGCTCGGGCTGATGGTCGCCATCACGGTCAGCTTCGCACTGGCGGCAGACTTCCTGCTGCTGCCGGCCCTGTTGATGTTCGCGGACCGCAAGACGTCCTGACCCTGCACCCGGCTCCGCCGGATCCCGAACAATACCCAAGAACCCGCCCCCGCCGGCCCGTTTGGGCCCGGGGCGGCGTACTTCGGTGTGAGCTGTATACAAAGTATATATATTAAATATATATCTGTGCTAGGCTGTAATCCATCTGTTCATCAATCCACGGGTTTGCAGCCATGAAACAGGATACTGCGAAAGTTTTCATGTCCGGTCCCTCGCAGGCAGTGCGCCTCCCGAAAAAATTTCGCTTCCCCGAGAGCTGCGGTGAAGTGTACGTGCGCCGGGTGGGCCGCCACCTGATCCTGACCCCCCGCTTTTCGGACTGGGAGGCTTACTGGGCCGACTCGAGCCGCCCCTACGGGAGCCTGGGGCCGGATGTGCTGGACTTCCATGGCCGGGTGCCCCCGGCAGACTCCCCGGAGGAATCCGGCTGATGCCCTGCCTGCTGGATGTCACACACTGCGTGCACCTGCTGATGCGCTCCCCGCAGGTGGTGCCGCGCACACCGATCCAGGAGTGCCGGGTCTCGGCCGTCACCGCAGGCGAGCTGTATGCCGGTGTACATCACACGGTAGATTCCAGACGTGCCCGAAATCATGCGGCAGTGTTGGACTTTCTGGGCGCCGTGGCGGTGCTGGCGCTCGATGAACAGGTCGCCAGAGTCTATGCGGGTCTTTGCGCCGGCACCGAAGGGGCAGTGCGCGGCATCGGTGCCCATGAGCTGTGGGTGATCGCCCATGCCCTGGCTTTGGAGGTGCCGTTGATCACTTCCACCCCGCACCGTTTTGCCAGCATCCCGGGCCTGTCCACGGACAACTGGATGCAAGCGGACGCTGCACGCTGAACGCCCTTCGCACGGGGTGCGCGATGTTTGATCAGGAGGGGTCTTCTCCGCTGCGGCTACAGCTTCGGGTCAGGACATCGATGAGCCGGTCGATGTGCGAGCGCGTGTGCGTGGCACAAAGCGTCACGCGCAGGCGGGCCTGGTGCTTGGGCACGGTGGGCTCGCGGATGGCCTGTACCAGGATGCCCTCTTCAAGCAGTGCGCGGCTTGCCTCAAGGGCGGTCTTTGAGTCGCCCAGTACTATCGGCTGTATGGGAGTCCTGGAGGCGGTGACGGGCAGGTCGGCCTCGCGTGCACACTGGCGGAAATAGGCCACCTGCTCCAGCAGCTTGGCCCGGCGCCCGGGCTCTTCGCGGATCAGTGCCAGGGCGGTGCGCGCCGCCTCGGCCACCGAGGGCGGCAACGCGGTGGTATAGATGTAGCTTCTCGCGCGCTGCACGCACCATTCGATGATGTCTGCGCGCGCGGCGACGAATGCACCGAATACACCGAAAGCCTTGCCGAGGGTACCGACCAGGATGGTCTCATCGCGCCGACAACCTTCCGTACAACCCTTTCCTTCCTCGCCCAGCACGCCGATGCCATGCGCATCGTCGACCACCAGGGGCACGCTGAAGCTGTCGGCCAGCTTTTGCAGCGCCTCGATGGGGGCGACGGTGCCGTCCATGCTGAACACCCCGTCGGTGGCGATCAGCCCGTCCTTGCCGACATTCTTGCGCAGGTGTCGATGCAGCGCATCGACGGCCAGGTGGTCATAGCGCTTCAGGTGCGCGCGTGCCAGTACCGCGGCATCGATCAGCGAGGCATGGCTGAGCCGGTCTTGGTAGACGGTGGTGTCGCGCCCGGCCAGGGCGCCGACCAGCCCCAGGTTGGCCATGTAGCCGGTCGAGAACAGCAGGGTCCGTTCGCAGCCCAGAAAGTCTGCCAGCTCCTCTTCCAGGGCATGGTGGCAGGCATGGTGGCCGGTGATGAGGTGCGAGGCGCCGCTGCCGACGCCAAAGGTCTTGGCGGCTTCGACGTAGCGTTCGATGATGCGGGGCTCACAGGCCAGCCCGAGGTAATCGTTGCTGCAAAATGAAAGCACCTTGCGCCCGTTGATCACCGGCTCAATCTGCTGGGCGGAGCTCAGCAGGTTGCGGCTGCGCCACTGGTGGTCTTCCTGCAGTTCGTCCAGCGCTGCAGCCAGGTTCTTCATGCCCGGATGCAGCTCAGGCCGTATCTGCCGCCTGTGACACGGGCAGGCGGTCCGCCTCGATGCCGAGGCGTGCAAACAGCACCTGGTCCTTGTGTGGGGCGGGATTCTTGGCGGTCAGCAGGGTGTCCCCATAGAAGACGGAATTGGCCCCGGCGAAAAAGCACAGCGCCTGGGTCTGCTCGTTCATGGCCTCTCGCCCGGCGGACAGGCGTACGTAGGCGCGTGGCATCAGGATGCGTGCCACCGCGATGGTGCGAACGAATTCGAAAGGGTCGAGCACATCGGTGCCGTGCAGGGGGGTGCCCTTGATCTGCACCAGCATGTTGATGGGCACGGATTCGGGGTGCTCGGGCATGCAGGCCAGCTGCAGCAGCAGGCCGGTGCGGTCCTCGCGGGACTCCCCCATGCCGATGATGCCGCCGCAACAGACGTGAATGCCGGCCTCGCGCACGTGGTCCAGGGTGTCGAGGCGGTCCTGGTAGGTGCGGGTCGTGATGATATTGCCGTAGAACTCGGGCGAGGTGTCGAGGTTGTGGTTGTAGTAGTCCAGGCCGGCCGCTTTCAGGCGCTGGGCTTGGGGTCTGGTGAGCATGCCGAGCGTCATGCAGGTCTCAAGCCCCGCATCGCGTACCGCCCCGATCATCCCGATCACCTGATCCAGGTGCTTGTCTGTGGGGTTGCGCCAAGCGGCCCCCATGCAAAATCGCGAGGCCCCGCTCGCCTTGGCGGCGGTAGCACTCTGTTCGACCTCCTCCAGGGACAGCAGGCGTTCGGGCTCGATGTCGGTGTCATAATGGCCGCTTTGCGGGCAGTAAGCGCAGTCCTCAGGACAGGCGCCGGTCTTGATGGACAGCAGGGTACTGATCTGCACCTTGTTGGGGTCGTGCCAGGTGCGAAACGTGCCGTGCGCCCGGTACAGCAGGTCGTTGAAGGGCAGCGCATACAGGGCCAGCACTTCCTCGCGCTGCCAGTCGTGGCGGATCGTTTGCGGGTCTGCGGGGAGTTCGGGCATCCGTCGGGATCTCCTGGTTTCGGGCGGACTCACGGAATTATAGCGAACCCCGTCCCCCTTGCCCGTTTTTTTCCGGCACTCGTGCACGGCGCCCGGGCCATTCAGGGCAGGGACAGGCCGTAATGCGATGCGATGCCGAGGAAGACCACCAGGCCGAAATACTGGTTGTTCAGAAAGGCGCGCAGGCAGCGCTCGGGCGCTCGCCCGCGAAGCAGCCACTGCTGGTAGACGAACAATGCGCCACCGATGCCAAGGGAAACGTAGTAGGCCGGACCCAGCTCGCCCAGCACACCCGTACCGCCCAGCATCAGGATCACCAGCGCCTGCATCAGGCCGACGGCGAGGCGGTCTGCCCGGCCGAACAGGATCGCCGTGGACTTGATGTCGAGCTTGAGGTCATCCTCGCGGTCCGCCATCGCGTACATGGTGTCGTAGGCCACGGTCCACACGATCGCGGCTGCAAACAGGAGCCAGGCCAGCGCTCCCGGCCAGGTCCCGGTCGTGGCCGTGAACGCCATCGGCACGGACCAGGCAAAGGCCACTCCCAGATGTACCTGTGGCAGCGAGTGCAGTCTTTTCATGAACGGATAGCTTGCTGCCAGCACTCCGGCGGCGAGGGCCAGTGCGATCGTCAGGCCATTCAGCACCAGCACGGCAAGTGCCAAGGCGAGTGCCGACAGGACCGCGGCGATCCACACCGCCTCGCGCGGTGCCAGGGCACCGCTTGCGAGCGGGCGATCACGGGTTCTCGCGACGTGGGGGTCGATCTCGCGATCGGCAAAGTCATTGATGGCGCAGCCGGCCGAGCGCATCAGCACCACGCCTAGCACGAACACGGTCAGGATGGCAAGATCGGGCATGCCGCGGGCCGCCAGCACGAGTGCCCACAGGGCGGGCCACAGCAGCAGGTAGATGCCGATCGGCTTGTCCAGGCGGACGAGCCGGGCATACAGGAGCGCGCGGTTGGGTGGTGCGGAGGACAGCTTGTCGGCCATCAGGGCAGCGTGCCAGGGCGCAGGTAGTTTCGGGCCATGGCGGTATCCGGTCGCTTGCCGCGCCACATGTAGAAGGACTCCGCGGCCTGCTCAAGCAGCATGCCGAAGCCGTCCGTGACCTGGGACGCGCCCTGTGCCTTGGCCCAGTGCATGAACGGGGTGTCAGTGTCTCTGTAGAGGAGGTCGTAGCAGCGGGTCTGCGGTCCGATAAGGGTGTCCGGCAGGCCAAGACCCTGGTCTTGCAGGGCCGCCGAGGTGGCGTGCACGATCAGGTCGTAGGGCCCGGGTTCGATGGCATCAAGGCCGCATCCGCGGATTTGGCCGTGCGCTTGAAAGTGCTTGGCAAGTGCCTCGGCGCGCTCGGTCGTGCGATTGGCAACCAGCAGCAGGGCGGGCTTTTCCTGCAGCAGGGGCTCGAGGATGCCGCGTGTTGCCCCGCCTGCCCCGAGGATCAGGATACGCGTGTCCTGGATGGACAGGCGCAGGGATTTCTTCAGGTCGCGCAACAGCCCGATGCCGTCGGTGTTGGCCCCTAGGCAGGTGCCGTCGTCTTGTGCGATAAGCGTGTTGACGGCCCCGGCATGCTCAGCCAGTTCCGTGCGCTGGTCGGCCCATTCAAAGGCATCGCCCTTGAACGGCAGGGTCACGTTCAGGCCACGACCCCCGGCATCGAAAAACCGGGCAACGGCGTCCTTGAAGCCATCGCGTTCTGCGAGGATCTTCTCGTAGCGAATGCTCTCCCCGGTCTGGTCTGCGAACAGCTGGTGAATCTCGGGCGAGCGGCTGTGGGCAATCGGGTTGCCGATGACGGCGTAGCGGTCGGGTTCAGGGGTCACTCGGCTTGAAAAATGGGCATGTTACGAAGTACTGCCTGTATAGCAGGAAACAGCCGCACGGCACAATGCCTTGGCCGAACGGGGTGCTGTGGATACCTCATGGGCAAAGGCTTACAATGGGGGAGTGCGGGACTGCACGCGCAGTTTCCGCTATGAGATTCCACGAATTGATGGTGTACGGCTATGGCTAAAATGATTCATTCAATGATCCGCGTTCTGGATGTTGAGCGCTCCAAGGCCTTTTACGAGAAGGCGTTCAACATCAAGGAAAAACGCTATCTGGATTTTGACGATTTCGCCCTGGTGTACCTGGGCAACGACGAGAACGATTTCGAGATCGAGCTGACCCTGAACAAGGGCCGAACGGAGCCCTATTCCCACGGCAACGGCTATGGGCACATCGCGCTGTGCGTGGATGACCTCGATGCCGAGCATGAACGCATCAAGGCGCTGGGCTATGAGCCCCAGGACATCGTCTCCTTCGCCCCCGGCGGGGAAGTAATCGCAAAGTTCTTCTTCATGAAGGACCCGGATGGCTACGAGATCGAGGTGATGCAAAGAACCGGGACCTACCAGTAGGTCCCGCACCCCTGCCGCATCGCAACATTCGCACATTGGTGGCCGGATGCCCCGGGGCATACCCGCCATCGTTCGAACTCGCGCAAACAGCGTGGGTTTCCCTGCTTCCCCGAAAAGCAAACGTGCTAGCAAATGCTGATATTCGTTTATATCCCTCATAAGTTTTTACTATCTCTTCATAGCTGCTTGTACTAGAATCCTCCCTGCTAACGTCTATGGTAGACCTGAGGGTCGGACCGCCTGCTGAAAGCAATACCGTTAAGGACGGGCTGATGACCTGACTCTCCTCCTGCTGGAAACCGGCAGGAATCTCGTTATTACTTCTGACGTTTGCAACGACCCGGCACCCATGCGAGTGCCTGACTTGCTAACTATTCGAGATGGTAATAATGAAACATGCTCCTATCCTTTCGGTTCTTGTGTTCCTGCTGACCGCCTGCGGCGGAGGTGGTGGCTCGGAGGCACCAGCTGGGTTCGGTGAGCTTCAAGG
>VXPJ01000005.1 GCA_009839635.1 Pseudomonadota bacterium | reverse complement strand
ATGCAGAACCGGTCCCGATACCCGCAGCTCCAAAATTTGGGGCATCCAGCTACATACTGATGGATTTTGCAAGCGGGGGTGTGTTGGTGGATCACAACTCGAAAGAGCGTGTAGAGCCGGCAAGCATCACAAAAATAATGACCGCATATGTCGTCTACCATGCCCTGAAAAGTGGTGATGTACGTCTCGATGATCAGGTCTTGGTCAGTGAGAAAGCCTGGCGCAGTATTGGTTCCCGGACCTTTGTTGAGGTAGGAAGCAGGGTGTCCCTTGAGGACTTGCTGCTGGGCATGGTCGTACAATCGGGCAACGACGCCAGCATAGCGCTGGCTGAACACATTGCGGGCACTGAAGACAGTTTTACGAGCATGATGAATGCTTATGCAGAACGGTTAGGCCTTGAGGACACCAGCTTCATCAATGCGACGGGCCTGCCGGCTCCCGACCATTACACGACCGCATATGACATTGCCTTACTGTCCCGCGCGATGATCAGGGAATTCCCACAGGAATATCAACGCTACGCACAGAAGGAATTCACTTACAACGACATCAAGCAATACAACCGAAACCGTTTGCTTTGGCGTGACAATGCTGTAGATGGTATTAAGACCGGATTTACCCAAGCAGCGCGCTATTGTCTGGCCGCCTCAGCCGCACGCAAGGACATGCGTTTGATTTCAGTAATCATGGGCGCAGACAGTCCTCGCTCTCGCATGGTGAACAGCCAGGCGTTGCTGAATTACGGGTTCAGGCACTACGAGTCGCACAAGCTGTACCAGGCAGGCCAGGTCCTTTCTGAGCAGCGTATATGGAAAGGGGAGTCAAAGCTGACTCCGCTGGGGCTGGATCAAGATCTTTTTGTGGCCATACCCCGTGGTCAATTCGGGGATCTGAAAGCTGTCTCACAGATTCCGCAAGACATAGTCGCACCGATTGCAAAAGGGGATCAGCTCGGAACCGTCAAGATCAGCTTTAGGGGTGAAGATATTGCCGAAAGGCCGCTTGTTGCCCTGCACGCCAATCCGCGCGGGAACTTTTGGCGGCGCGTCGTGGATTTTTTTGCAAGATCTTGAAACCTCCTGCTTCAGACATGATTCAAGTGCCCGCTTATTTAAATGGAGAGTACATGCCTCTTGAGGCATGCCGTATCTCACCTCTGGACCGTGGTTTCGTATTTGGCGATGCTGTGTATGAACTGATCCCTGTTTATGCTAGCAGTGCATTTTACATGCAGCAACATCTGGCAAGGCTTGCGCGCAGCCTGGGACAGGTCCGTATCCAGGACCCCTACACGCGAGCACAATGGGAAGCCATCGTTGAAAACCTCGTCCGGCAATCAGAGAGTGCCGATCTGGCCGTTTACATCCAGGTGACCCGGGGGGTTGCCAAACGGGATCACCCGTTCCCTGAAAATGCGGCTCCAACGGTGTTTGCCATGGCAAATCCGCTAGCCAGTATCGCGGATGAAGTGCTGCAAAACGGGGTTGCGCTGATCACGGTCAAGGACGTTCGCTGGAAACGCTGCGACATCAAGGTGACAGGATTGATAGCCAACATCCTGGCCAAGCAGGAAGCAACGCAGGCCTCAGCCTCCGAGGCGATCCTGGTTCGCGATGGATTTGCCTTGGAAGGCAGCGCTAGCAATCTGTTTGTTGTGCGTGAGGGCATAGTCCACACGCATCCCAAGGACAATCTGATCCTGCCTGGTATAACACGCGATTTCGTTCTGGAATTGCTAACTGAGCTGGGGCTGGAATTTCGCGAACAGGCGATTCCAGAAGAATGGCTGTACTCGGCGGATGAGATTTGGGTCACGAGTTCTGCAAGGGAAGTCTTGGCAGCGACAAAAATTGACCAGCATGTTGTGGGAAAAGGAGTTCCTGGCGAGCTTTGGAGGGATGTTTATGCGCTGTATCAGAAAAGGAAGGTATAGGGCGCGCTATGCTTGCGGCCTGGCAGCTTGCAGGCTGACCTGAATCCCCCCGGCCTGCCTTGGCACGGTTACACGCTGTGAAGAATCCAGGAAAATGCGCACTCAAGGTTCGTGATTTGGGTATACGGGAATATCTTCCCGTATATGAAAGCATGCGCATGTTCAATACCAGGCGCAGTGCAACCACTGCCGATGAATTCTGGTGTCTGCAGCACGGGCCCGTTGTTACGCTAGGGGCAAATTCCAGCCACAGGCACATCCATCCAGGAATGAATGTGCCTGTGGTGTGCACGGACCGGGGTGGGCAGGTCACCTACCATGCACCGGGGCAGGCCATTGTCTATCTGTTGGTAGACCTTCGCCGAAAGGCCCTCGGTATCCGCAAGTTTGTACACCACATAGAGCAGGCTGTCGTTGATCTGCTGGCTGGCTACCAGGTTTCTGCATTTGCCCGAACCGATGCCCATGGCGTATACATAGGGAATGCAAAAGTTGCAGCACTTGGCTTGAGAGTCAGCGGTGGCTGTAGTTACCATGGTGTAGCACTCAATGTCGATATGGATTTGAGCCCGTTTTCCAGCATGGATCCATGCGGATTCCCTGGACAGCCTGTTACACAGTTAAAAGACCATGGAATTGAGTCCAGTTGCCAGCAGATCCATGCGGAATTGACGATGCAGTTGTGTCAACAACTTGATTATGAAAAGACGGATATAGAAACCATTGGCCAGTAAGTCGCACCTTGAAAAACTTGGCGTGAAACGGCGCGGGAGCGAAAAGGTCGTTCGCATTCCGGTCAAGCTGGAAGGGCCTTTACAACACCTTCCGAAGCCAGCGTGGCTTCGTGTGCGCGCACCGACCGCGAAGGTAAAAGCCTTAAAGAGACTGCTGAGAGAGCAGCAGCTGCACACGGTGTGCGAGGAGGCCTCGTGCCCGAACTTGACCGAGTGTTTCAGCCACGGTACGGCTACATTCATGATCATGGGCGATATCTGTACACGTCGCTGTCCTTTTTGTGATGTGGCACATGGCAGGCCGTTGCCACTGGATGAGCAAGAACCGGAACATCTGGCCGAAGCTATTGGTCATATGGGGCTTCGTTACGTGGTCATCACATCGGTTGACCGCGATGATCTGCATGATGGAGGGGCTGGCCATTTCGTGAAGTGCATGCAGCGCATACGCGAGTGCTGTACAGCGACAAAAGTAGAAATTCTTGTTCCTGACTTTCGTGGACGGCTGGGTCGGGCACTGCAAATTTTGTCTCAACAACCTGCCGATGTGTTCAATCACAACCTGGAAACTGTTCCGCGCCTGTATCCTTACGTCCGGCCCGGTGCGGATTACCACCATTCGCTGAAATTGCTGAGCGAATACAAGAAGCGACATCCGCACACCCCTACAAAATCAGGCTTGATGCTGGGTTTGGGTGAGCGTACGGAAGAAGTGGTTCAGGTGATGGAGGATCTTCGCACACATGAAGTAGACCGACTTACCCTGGGGCAATATCTGCAGCCAAGTCGCCACCACTTGCCCGTGCAACGCTATCTTGATCCAGGAGAGTTCGATCGCTTACGTCGTGTTGGAGAAGGCCTGGGCTTCCATCATGTGGCGAGCGGTCCATTGGTCCGTTCTTCCTATCATGCAGATATCCAGGCCTATGGGCACTGAAGCGTACGGGGTTAATTTGCCGGACTGAAGAGCGATCAAGGTTTGAACTCGATCGTGTGCCGTCAGGGATTCATCCGCTGATATCAGCCTGTATTCTGATTCTGCAAGTGCCGCTCGACTTCGCGAAGCCGTTCGGGCGTGCCAATGTCAAACCATGTGCCCGTATAGTGTTCGGCACTTACTTTTTCTTGGGCAATGGCGGAACGTAGGACAGGGGCCAGGGCCTTTTGCTCGATTGCATGTTCCTTGAACAGCTCCGGCATGTAGATGCCAATACCACTGAAGGTCAAAAATTTTCCTCCCGAACTACAGGCCCTGCCGGACTTGCAGGCAAAGTCACCGTTCCGGTGATGTGCCGGATTATCTACAAGCACCAGATGTGCCATGTCATGCGCCATGCCGGGAAACGAAAGAGGGTGGTCGCACCAGATGTCACTGCTTATTACCAGGAATGGCTTGTCACCCAGAAGTGGCAGGGCTTGGACAATCCCTCCTGCGGTTCCCAACGGGCTTTCGCCTTCATGGGAATACTCGATGTGTACCCCGTAGCGCTCGCCATCCCCGAGCTTTTGCCGGATCGTGTTTCCCAAATGGGAAAGATTGATGACGATTTCCCTGTAGCCTGCGGATTTGAGCCTCGTCAGGTGATGTTCGATCAGAGATTTGCCTGCAAGCTTGATCAGAGGTTTCGGGATGCGCTGGGTGAGAGGCCGCATTCGCTCTCCTAAACCCGCAGCTAACAACATGCACTTCATCATGATCAGAGAAAAACCTTCTTGTCTATGAAAACGGCCAGTTCCTGGGTCTCAGGATATTTTGGCGCAACGGATTTTATGTACTCCAGGGTACGTGGAATATCCTTGAGGTAGCCCGGCTTTTTGTCACGCAAGTTCAGGCGTGCAAAGATTCCAATGGCCTTCAAGTGTCGCTGAATCCCCATCAGGTCAAACCACTTCAGAAAGGTTTCTTCAGTGATGTGGGAAACTATGTCTTTTTCCATGAGCCTGTCCCTGTAATCAAGTGCCCAGGTCTGCACACGATCGGAGGGCCATTGAATATAACAGTCACGCAGCAATGAGACTGCATCGTAAGTAAGCGGCCCACAAACAGCATCCTGGTAATCGATAATACCCGGCCAGCCCGTATCGATTTTCATCAGATTGCGTGAATGATAATCCCGATGAACAAAAACCTGTGGTTGATCCAGTGCATTGTTTTTCAAGTGTGTAAAGGCACTGTTTAAAACCTGCACGCTGGAGTCTGACAACTTAACGTCAAGAAGTTGTATCAGGAACCACTGTCGGAATAACTCCATTTCCTGCAACAAAAGTTCCTGGCTGTATTTGGGCAGACTATCTGCAGGGATCTGCTGGATGACGGTCAGTGCTTCAAGCGCATGGCCATACAGGTTGTCGGCATTTTCTGCATCCAGAATGTCCAGAAGCAATGTGTTGCCAAAGTCGTCCAGAAGGAAATAGCCGGAATCCAAAAAACTGTAGTGGATATGCGGTACGGGCAGGCCTTCCGCTTCCAGCAGGTGTGTTACTTTCGCAAAGGCTTCATTCGATTCTTTTTCAGGTGGGGCATCAACAGCTATATATTGCCCCTGTTCAGACAGGAGCCTGAAGTAACGCCTGAAGCTTGCATCTTCAGAGGCTGGCTCAAGTGTGTACGGGACGTCTCCGAGTATCTCCTTGATCCATTCATGCAGTAGGGCAAGACGTGGGTCAGAATCCATTTTACGTGTCCGGGCCAGAGTGTAGTTTCAGGTGGCAGTGGGCAGCCTGAGGTCAAAT
This sequence comes from Pseudomonadota bacterium, assembly GCA_009839635.1. Lineage (GTDB taxonomy): Bacteria > Pseudomonadota > Gammaproteobacteria > UBA4575 > UBA4575 > WTFY01. The sequence goes on along the minus strand of VXPJ01000005.1, from coordinate 4,107 downwards.
TCCAAAGGCTCTGGTTTTGGCTGGGCCAGCCGCAGTATCTAGTGCATGCAGCTGTTACAACAGGCTTACATTTTCAGCCTGGGGTCCTTTTGCACCTTGCACTACATCCATGGAAACTTTCTGACCTTCTCGCAGTGATCTGCGACCACTGCTGACTATAGACTTGTGGTGCACAAAAACGTCCTCACCATTTTCCTGCTCAATAAATCCAAAACCTTTCTTGTAATTAAACCACTTGACAGTACCTCTGGCCTGTCGGGAAGTGGTCTTTGGCTTGGTGCTCCCCGAGGCTCTTGCCCTGATGTTGCGGACCAGGTTAATCAAGACAGGTACGATGATGATAAATACAATTGCCAGCCCTCCGGAAATCAATAATTTAGCAGTGTCACCGTCAATGAGGATAGCAAGTGCTATACCTACCACAACACCTAGACTGATCAATATGGTGGGATTGGTTTTCATGAGGTGTGTTTTTCTCCTGAGCTCAGCTATTTGGGTCAAGCATCAGTTGCCGAATGCAGCGATCCGTATTGCGCATAATACCTGCCGTGATGTTCATTGGATAGTTTTGCTGTAGATTTTTGACTTGCGCATGTCGTCATAAAGCACCTGTTTCTGCATGGGCAGGTCTTCTATTTTTGCGGATTCAAAACCGTGTTCCTGGAACCAGTGCTCAGTTTGCGTCGTCAGTACGAAAAGCTTGCTGAAACCAGCTTCGCAGGCTTTCTTTTCCAGGTGCATCAACATTTTGCTGCCGCGCCCGATGGACTGAAATTCCGGGTGCACTGCAAGACAACCAACTTCGGCGACATTTTCTTCCGGGAAGGTATGCAAAACGCCGCAGGTCAGGAGCACACCGTCGCGTTCTATGACATCAAAGCGGTCGATTTCGAGTTCCAGCTGTGCACGGGAGCGCGCTACCAGAATCCCTTTTTCCATAAAGGGTTGTATAAGCTCGGCAATACCGTCCAGATCATCCAGTGTGGCAGGCCGGATTTCCTCATAGGCTTGAGCCGTTACCAGCGTGGCGGCACCGTCCAGACTATAAAGTTCTTCAAGCAGCGTGCCCGGCTTCTCTATATCGACTAGATGTGCGTTCTTGACATTTTTCGAGCACGCCTGAATTGCGACGCTCAGATAGCGTTTGGCATCCTGTTTGTGCTCGGGCAGATTTTCTACAAGTTCCCGGGCTTCCTCGATGCTGTAGTGATCTTCGCCTTGTGTTTTCTGGCTATGAAGCTTGAATTGGTCCAGTACCAATATCAGCTTCTCACTATGCATTACGCATGCAGTGTGCATTGCAAGTTCCGCTCCCGGCAAAAGGAGCAGGCTGCCCGCCGTCGAACTCGCCATGGGGGTGATCGCTACGATGTTTCCCTTGTCCAGTTGCTGTTGCAGTGCAGTTTGGTTGATGCTGCAGTTATCCCTGTGCGGGTAATCCACTTGGCTTTGTTTGTCTGCGTCAGGGTCTGCCTGTAGGAAATCGCCACAGGCAACGTCCAGTCTGGCGCCTGCCAGCGGTGTATTGGCGAGGCTGGCAGAAAAAAAGGCTTTGACATTCTCACACATGTCACTGGCAGTGTTCTTGATCTCGCCGATAGCGTCGTGGTCGGTGACATGTAAGGTGTGGTGCGGTGCGCTTTGCTCCGATGCAACCGTTTCCCGGGAAATCGATGCCCCATCCCCGAGTACCAGCACAAGCTTGGCACCCAGCGTGTGCATCAGCGCCAGGTCACGGATGAGTGCAGTCAGACGGGTATCTGCCAACAGAACACGGCTGTTGATATAGACCACGAAAGTTTTGCCGCGATGGGTATGGATGTAGTGGGCAGCTTGGCGAAAACTCCCGGTCTGGAACAGGGAAGTGCTGGTCATGTTTCACACTGCGATCAGATACAGGGACAGGATCACACGATCAATCCAAGGTAAACCTATGAAATGATGAAGGATTCTTCGCAACTGGTTTTTATGCTGTCCGAGGCTTGGCTCGCCCCTTATAATAGATCACCTGCACACTACCGTAGGTAATGCCGTCAAGCGAGCGGGTCACATTTTATACATAAGGAACAAATAATGCGAAGAGTTTTATCGAGTGGAAAAGGTTTGTTTTGCCTGCTGCTGGCATTGGCTGGTCCTGCGGTTCTGGCCAGCGGTGAGGTGCTGAAATCACCCATTCTCGATCGTGTGAAGGTGATCTATTCGGCACCTGCCAATCTGGAAAACTTGACTCTGGAGCAACTGCATGCAGAAAAGGCCGCATTCGCGAAAGAACTTGCGGCCATCCAGCAGGTCAGCGATGCTCCGGAAGTTGCCAGACAAAAATTTCTTGAGACCGTTTTTGAGCACGATGACAAGCGACTGCAGATTGTCAAGATCATCCACAAACTGATCGACGAGTATCAGATAGAAGGAAAATTTCGTGACGAGTTGATCGGCTACAGCAATACGTTTGATCAGGAAATCAGAAATGCCCGCAAGCATGTACACACGCTGGATGACTATAAATCATACGATTTCAGATTTTCGGCTGTCTATATGTCGATGATGCTCAAGTTCAATGAGAGCCCAGAATTCCGCAAACGCATGGCTGCGGACATGCGGAACCCCAATACATCAATGGGCAGGTACCTTAAGGAGCTGGATGAGTCCTATGCCGCGGTACTTCATGAAAAATATCGCATTCAAAATATCTATTCCGTTCATGAACTCGAAAATGCGATTGCTCTCATTAGTGAAGAAATCTCGAGGCGTGATGCCACGGAATTGTAGGCCGCGGGCAAGCTAGATCATGGTCAGGCAAGTTTGCATGCTTTTAGGGGTGGTGCTTTGGGCAGCACCATTGCTTGCTGAAATGGGCGGGGAAGTCAGCGGTCCACCTGAGATCGTTACGGATGCACCGCCTGCTGCCAAGCCGGATTCTGAACCACATACGGCACAAACGGAAAATGTGACCATCTACGAATCGAGATTTTTCCCGGGATTTCGACCGTGCACGTCCGAGGACTATCATGACCATGATTTTGGCCCTATCACTTGTCAGGATGCTGCGGCTGCACGCGCACTGACTTCCCCCAGTCAAGAATACAGATCAACCCCCAGCTTGATGGAAGCAGATACGGTGTCTCAGGGAAATATCTACAAGCTGCGTTTTGGGCGATTCACCAGGGACGGAAGTGCCAAACAGTAAGCACGGTCGGGTCATCGTAAAACTGCATCATCTGTGTTCTCTGATCCATACCGGGTCAGGGCGTCGACCGGCCTTCTCCTGAAAGTGGGCTGTGTCTCGGGTTCACATCCGAGATTTCGTGCAAGGGAATTATCTTGGTTGCCTAGTCATCTCCGCGTGCATATCGAGCCTATGATTTTTTGCAGCAATTCAATGGTCGGTTCGAGCGTTGAGAGTGCAATGAACTCATTGGGCTGGTGAGCCTGGTCGATCGACCCAGGTCCCAGCACCACCGTTTCCATTCCCATGGAATTGAAAAAAGGGGCCTCCGTGGCAAAGGTCACGGATTTCGGTTTTTTGCCGGTATACGAGCTTGCCAATTCGACAATCCTTGAGTCACCTGCAGTTTCGAATGCGGGAACCCCGTCAAACAACGCTTTAAACTTGCAGGTAAGGCCGAGCGGGTCTGTGCTTTTGGTGATTCTCTCGTGGAGTTCATCTCTCAGGGTATTGATCTGCATGCCTGGGAGCAGGCGTAAATCAACGTGTAGCTCGCATTCTGCACAGATTCGATTGGGGTTGTCGCCACCATGGATATGGCCGAGATTCAGGGTTGGAATCGGCACGATGAAGTCATCGTTGTTGTATTTGTCCGCAAGTTCCCGTTTGAATTCGTCCAGTTCATTCAGCACCACGCGCATGCCTTCCAATGCGTTGTTGCCCAGCGCCGGGTTGCTCGAATGCCCGGCCTTTCCGTAGAGTGTAATTGACTCCATGAACACTCCCTTGTGCTGGCGTACAGGGATGAGGTTTGTCGGTTCGCCAATCACACAAAAGCGCCCCGGCTTTCTGTTTTTTTCTGCAAGTGTGCGGACACCCTGCATTGTGCTTTCCTCGTCAGCCGTTGCAACGATAGTAAGACGCTGTTCAAGATTCTTGTC
>VXPJ01000060.1 GCA_009839635.1 Pseudomonadota bacterium | reverse complement strand
ATGCCGAGGTGGCGAAATTGGTAGACGCGCTAGCTTCAGGTGCTAGTGGGAGCAATCCCATGGAGGTTCGAGTCCTCTCCTCGGCACCAGACAAACCGGCCATCCTGGCCAGCAAGCAAGACACCACTTAGTCAACGATACTGCTCCTGTGCGCTTTTGACTTCTGCAAATACCTCGCTTTCACCGTTGGCCTTGAGTAACAGCACCTGGTAGGGAGAAAACTTGTTTTCCGTCTCCATTCCCGGACTGCCAACGGGCATCCCGGGGACTGCAAGGCCCACCGCGCCCTTGGGCGGGCTTGCGAAAAACTCGCGGATGTACCGGGCCGGGATGTGCCCCTCGAACACATAGCCGTCTTCGGAGACTGCAGTGTGGCAGGCCCAATGGTCCGAAGCGATCGCATACTCGTCTTTGACTTGGGCCAGATCTTTCGGATGATGAACCGCCGTATCAAAACCGCTGGCTTGCGCATGTTCCACCCACTTGGTACAGCAGCCACAGGTCGGGCTTTTGTACACGTCCAGCCAGATCTTGTTGGGCCAGGATTCCAGGGCCGCACGTTCAGGATCGGCATGGCCGACAACGGCTCCAAGCCCCAAGGACAACACAACCGCGCACAGATATCGCAAAAAACTCATCTCCACCTCCGTATCAATCCAACTTCTTTCGGCTCGTCATGCACTGGCAGGATTGCCCCCTGCGACGCGGCGGGCGTCAATAGACAGCGCGGTGCACAATGCAGTGCCCCCGGTCCGGACCGGTAGAAACCAGGTCGATGGGTACACCTGTGAGATCCTGAATACGGTCCAAATACACCCGGGCTTCCTCTGGGAGCTGGTCGAGTTCCGTGGCCCCGGAGGTCGACTGCTGCCAGCCTTGCAGTTCCTCGTAAACCGGTTCGCACTTCTCGAATGCCTGCCCATCCATGACTGGCGGATCGAAAACTCGGCCTTCACGGGCGTATCCCGTGCAGATCCTGATTTTCTCAAGCCCATCCAGAACATCGAGCTTGGTAATGCACAGGCCACTGACCCCGTTGATCCGCACGGCACGTTGCAGGGCAACGGCATCCAGCCATCCGCATCGTCGTGCCCGGCCCGTGGTGGCCCCGAACTCGTTGCCACGCGAGGCAAGGTGCTGGCCCACCTCATCCGAAAGCTCTGTCGGGAACGGACCACCGCCAACGCGCGTGGTATAAGCCTTCACGACCCCCAACACATGGTCCAGGTCCCGCGGACCGGTTCCGCTGCCCGTGCATGCGCCACCGGCCGTCGTATTCGAGGAGGTCACAAAGGGGTACGTTCCGTGATCGATGTCCAGCAGTGTTCCCTGCGCCCCTTCAAAAAGAATATTGCACCCCTTTGCACGCAACGTGCTGATTCGCTCCGATACATCGGCTACCAGTGGCGCCAGCCACTCGGCATGGTGGCGACAGAAATCCCGGGTGCGACCGAAGTCGATCGTTTCAGACTTGAAATACTCGCGAAGTACGAAGTTGTGATAATCCACAATCTGCTCGAGGCGCTGATCGCAATGCGATTCGTCGAACAAATCTGCAACCCTCAGACCGCGTCTTGAGACCTTGTCTTCATATGCAGGACCAATACCACGCCCTGTCGTACCGATGGCTGCCTTGCCCCGTTTCTTCTCCCGTGCATGATCCAGCAGGATATGGTACGGCATGATCAGCGGGCAGGCCGGAGAGATCCGCAATCGCCCGGCTACCTGCACGCCCTTTTTGTCGAGCATGGTGATCTCTTCCTGCAAGGCATCAGGTGCCAGCACTACACCGTTGCCGATCAGACACTCGACCCCCTCATGCAGAATGCCTGAAGGAACCAGGTGCAGGATGGTCTTCTGGTCTTCCACCACGATCGTGTGGCCCGCATTGTGCCCGCCCTGGAAACGCACCACGGCATGCGCACGCTCGGTGAGCATGTCCACGATCTTGCCCTTGCCCTCATCGCCCCACTGGATCCCGAGGATGACCACGCTTTTGCTCATATCCGGTTCAACCCACTCCTCTGACACACCACTGGTGGTCTTGTTTTTCCAGCACGCGGTCGCAATGCATCGCCTGCGGACCGCCCTGTTGCCCGTGCAACCCGCGGATGACCCGCTCGCCCTGCCTTCTCAGCCGGTCGATGGCTGCATGCAGCTCGGGGTCTTCATCGCAGGGGGCAAATATTCCAGGCCGTGCGGGCTCCGCAAGCGGGGATATCTTTGCCAGGGCTTTCAGGTCAAGACTGAAGCCGGTCGCCGGGCGCGAGTGCCCGAATACCTGCCCGATCATGTCATACCGGCCACCACGGGCAATCTGCTCCCCTTGTCCGGAGATATACGCGGCAAATACGGCACCATTTTCATAGTGATAGCCACTCAGGGCCGCAAAATCGAAATGCAACTGGATTCCTGCAACACGCTGCCTGATCCGTTCAGACAGGGTCTCGACATAATCGACATGCTCGATCGCCTTCCCGCCCGTTCCCTGTAGCACCTCTCTTGCCTGAGCAATCACCTCTTCACCCCCGCTGAGATCGGAAAGTGCGAGCAGGATTTTTCTCCAGTTCTCAGCAAGCGAACACTCCGACAACAGCTGCTCGTACTCCGGCAAGGCCCTTTGCTCCAGAAGCGCCAGCAAGGCCCGGCACTGGTCTTCCCCGAGACCGGCCTGCTTCACCACATCTTCAAACACACCCACATGTCCAAGGTCCAGGCAAATATTCTCGATCCCTACCAGCCGCAAGGCCTCGAGCATCAGGCAGATTACCTCAAGGTCACTGTCCGCACCGGCATGGCCATACAGCTCCGCACCCAGTTGCAGGGGGCTGCGCGTCATGTCGCGCCCGCCGGGCCGAGTGTGCAGGACCGTTCCCAGGTAGCAAAAGCGCGCCGGGGCATCCTGGCGCAGCCGGTGGGCATCGATGCGGGCCACCTGCGGGGTCATGTCGGCCCGTATACCCATCATGCGCCCGGTCAGCTGGTCCGTGACTTTGAATGTCTGCAGGTCGAGGTCGTCGCTGGGACCCACCAGCAGGGATTCCAGGTACTCGATGAGGGGCGGGATCACGAGTTCATATCCCCACGTGGAAAACATGTCGAGCAGGGTGCGCCGGTAGTGTTCAAGCCAGGCCGCCTCATCCGGCAACGACTCCTCGATCCCTTCCGGCAACAGCCAGCGGTTGCGGTCACTCATGGCGACTCATCCACCCGGTCTGAGAATGTACAGGAGAAGGATTCCGATCGTGATGCTGGCCAAGCCAGCAATGCGGAGGGTCTGGCCAGACAACTCGTCCAGCTGGGACAGCGCCTGCTTGAATTTTTCCGGTGCCAGAAAAGGGAAAATTCCTTCAAGCACAAGCACCAGTGCAACTGCGACCAGTAATTCATTCCACATTGAAACAGGTTAGCCGGAAAAACTGCTAGTTTTGTTCCGACTGCTTGAAGTAACGGAAGAACTCGGAATCCGGCTGCATGATCAGGAAATCGTTGCTGCCGCTGAACGTGTTGATGTACGCCTTCAGGCTCCTCGTAAACCGGTAGAACTCTTCGTTACGCTGGTACGCATCGGCGTAGATCTTTGCAGACTGCGCATCTCCATCCCCGCGGATTTGCTCGGACTCATTGTAGGCATTGGCCAAAATGACGGTCCGCTCCTTATCTGCCGTGGCCTGTATAACCTCGGCCTGCTCCTTGCCGCGAGCGCGGAAGTCCTTGGCGACCCGGGCGCGTTCAGCGCGCATGCGGTTGAACACAGAATCGCTCACATCATCCGGCAGGTCAATCTTGCTGACGCGCACGTCCACCACCTGAATGCCGAACTTCTTGGCGTCTTCGTTGGACTGTACCTGGATGACATCCATGATTTCACTGCGTTCGCCGGAGACCACTTCCTGGATTGTGCGCTTGCCGAATTCATTCTTGAGACCGTCCACCAGGATCAGTTCCAGACGCTGATTCGCCCTCGTTTCCTGCCCTCCCGTGGCAATGAAATACTTCTCCACGTCCTTGATGCGCCACTTCGCATAGAAATCAACTTTCACGTATTTCTTCTCACTCGTGGGAAACTCGGTGGGGGGCACATCCAGCGTGAGAATGCGCCCGTCGTTGCGCCTGATCTTGTGCACAACCGGAATCTTGAAGTGCAGACCGGGCTCAAGCGTGGCGTCCTTGATTTCGCCAAATTGCACCTTGATGGCTTTCTGCCGTTGATCAACCTGGAAGGTAAATGCCCAGATCGCAACAATGGCTGCAACTACAATTCCGAGAACCACCTTGCTGTTCATGTCAGCGGTCCCCCCTGCCTCGCCCGGGTCGTGTCAGACCACTCTGCGAATTGTTCATGCCAACTTCCGGGGATAGCCGGTCCTGGATGGTAGCCGGATTGCCTGTCATGGAGCGCTGCCTGACGATCTGATCCAGTGGCAGGTAAATCAGGTTGTTGCCGCCTTCAACATCCATGAGCAGCTTGTTGCTGTTGGCATATACCGATTCCACTGCCTCAAGGTACAAGCGCTCGCGGGTCACCTCCGGAGCCTTTTCATACTCGCCCAGCAATTTCAGAAAACGCTTGGCCTCGCCTTCCGAATTCGCGACCACGCGATCACGATAGGCACTGGCTTCCTGCAGGAGCCTAGCAGCCTCACCGCGGGCCTGAGGAAGGATACTGTTCGCATAAGCCTCCGCTTCCTTGATGTAGCGGTCATAGTCCTCCCGGGATTTGATCGCGTCCGTAAACGCCGCCTTGACCGGGTCGGGCGGCTGGGATTTTTCAAGGTTCACCTTCTGGATGTAGACACCGGATCCGTACTCGTCCATGATGCCTTGCAGGAGTTCTCGCGTGGCGCTTGAAATCTGGCCGCGTCCTTCGAACAGGACAAAATCGATGGTGCTCTTGCCCACAATCTCGCGCACCGCACTCTCCATGGCATCTTTCACCGTCACGTCGGGATCACGAAGGTTGAACAGATAGTCCTCTGCGCTCTTGATCCTGTACTGGGCCTCCAGTGATACCTCGACGATGTTTTCATCCTGCGTCAGCATCGAGGTCTTGTTGGTGACTTCACGCACTTCATCAATGTTGACGATTTCAACCCGTTCGATTGGAAACGGCAGATGCCAGTTGAGCCCTGCGGTCGTGGTCTGGCTGTATTTCCCAAAGCGCAGTTCAACGCCTCTTTCCGCCTGTTGCACGGTGTAGAATCCGAACCGGTCGTACACACCCCAGATTGCAATGACTGCGGCCAGGGCAAGCCACAGGTAGGGTCTTTTAGGATCCGACGAACCGCGTTGCATGCCAGAACCGAAAATTCCGCCGAATTTCTTGCCTAGGTTGCGGAATACCTCGTCCAGGTCCGGCGGTCCCTGATTGCTCGACTTCTGACCCCAGGGATCATCATCTTTGCCGCCTTGCGGGCTGTTCCAGGGCATGGTTTTCTCCAAGAATGATTACTGAGCCGATGCTTCAACTCTGAAGCAGTCAGGTATTGTATCAAGCTACCGGCAAAAAGTGGCTTCAACCTGCAAGCTGCTCAGACTGCACTGCAATCTGGTAGTCTGCAAAATGCTTGACTCTTTGTGCAGGTATCTCGGCTTCGATCTGCCAATGCCCTTCATCATCGACAAATTCCTGCACGACGTGATCTTTGGCGTACAACTCGCTGCGAATGTGGCCAGCGGAAGGCGGTAAACGCAGCCAGATACACTTACACTGAATGTCAAAATGCTGCCGCAACGCCTGTTTCAGCAGATCCAGGCCCTGCCTCTGTAGCGCAGATACCCACACCTGCTGTATGCGGCCCTGCGTGTCCAGCTGTATGTTGGGCAACATGTTGATCAGATCAATCTTATTGTAAACCATAATCTGGGGTATATCCAAAGCATCAATCTGCCGCAGCACAGATTCGACCTCCAGAATATTATGTGTCCGGTTGTCATCCCCGGCATCCACAATATGCAACAACAGATCGGCTTCCCCGGTTTCCTGAAGAGTCGCATGAAACGCTTCAATCAGGTCATGCGGCAGGTCCTGGATAAAGCCGACTGTATCCGCCAGTACGACATGCCGGCTTTTCGAAAGTTCCATGCGCCGCAGGGTAGGATCCAGGGTCGCGAACAGCTTGTCCGCGGAGTACACGTCCGCATTGGTAAGCTGGTTGAACAGCGTGGATTTCCCCGCATTGGTATAGCCGACCAGCGCTACGGTAGGGGTCGTGGTCTTGCGTCGCGCGGCCCGTCCCTGGTTGCGCTGGATGCGTATTTTATCCAGGCGTTTGGAAATTTGCTTGATGCGCAGTCGCAGCAGCCGCCGGTCCGACTCCAGCTGCTTCTCCCCAGGTCCACGCAGTCCAATGCCCCCTTTCTGGCGCTCCAGGTGACTCCACCCACGTATCAACCGGGTGGAAAGGTATTTCAGTTGTGCAAGCTCGACCTGCAACTTGCCCTCGTAGGAACGTGCACGCTGGGCGAAGATATCCAGGATTAGCCCGGTCCTGTCCAGCACCCGCCTCTTGCAGATTTTTTCAAGGTTGCGTTCCTGGCTCGGGGACAGGGCATAATTGAAAATGATGACATCTGCATTCAGTAGACAGGCCAGCTGAGCCAGCTCAGCCGCCTTGCCGCTGCCAATCAGAAGCTTTGCATCCGGCTTGTCACGCTGCACCGTGATGACGGTGGCAATTTCCGCACTGACCGAACGGGCCAGTTCCTCGAATTCGTTCAGTTCCTGATTGTTGGCTACGCTTCGAAACCGCGTATGCACGAGGATCACGCGCTCGCCTGTATCAGGGCGCTCAAACAAACAATTGCTCCGGTCTGTTGCGATCCACCAGGTGTAGCTACTCCCGGCGCTCGTCGTTGTAGGGAATCTTCACCATGCGCGACGGAACAATCGTTGATATCGCATGCTTATAGACCATCTGGTTTACACTGTTTTTCAACAACACCACAAATTGATCGAAAGAGTCAACCTGGCCCTGTAACTTAATTCCGTTTACGAGATAGACTGAAACGGGAACCTTCTCTTTCCGCAGTGCATTCAGAAAAGGCTCCTGCAAAGTTTGGCCTTTTGACATCACTGTAGTACCTCTAGTTTATTATGTATTGTTATTACTACCTACTAGCGAGTTGTACCCTCACCGGCTCGGTGTCCCTTTAGTGTAACAGGTCGATGTTCCTATATGGGAGTCAATTGCACGATAGATATTACCAATATCGTATTGTTCAGCCCGTACCCGAATCAGGTCCGTCTCGCCGCGTAACCAGGTCAGTTGCCTTTTCGCAAGCTGGCGCGTTGCAGCGACCGCTTTCTCACACATCGCCTCATAACCACACTCACCGGCGAGGTGACTCCAGGCCTGCCTGTAGCCTACCGAGCGGATCGACGGCAAGCCGCTGTGCAACTCCTCCCTGCACCGCAATGCCTCAACCTCGCCCAGGAATCCGTCTGCCAGCATGACCTCAAAACGCTGCCGGATACGTTCATGCAACCGGCCGCGGTCTTCCGGGACCAGCGCAATTTTCAGGGCCTCAAACATCGGGCGGGGCGCGCCGGATTTCGCGTGCCACACACTGATCGGAATGCCGCTGACCTCATAGACTTCCAGGGCGCGCTGTATGCGCTGCGGATCATTCGGATGAATCTGGGTGGCCGCCTTCGGATCGATCCCGGCAAGATACGCATGCAGGGCCTCCCAGCCATGCGCTTTTGCCTCGAGGTTGATCTTTTCCCGGACCTGGGCGTTGGCCCCGGGCATGTTGGACAGGCCACGCAACAGGCTACTGAAATAAAGCATGGTACCGCCCACCAGCAAGGGGATGTGCTTGCGGGCATGGATGGCACGGATCTGCCGCAGTGCATCGGCCCTGAAATTTGCCGCCGAATAGGTTTCAGCAGGGTCCAGGATGTCAATCAGGTGATGGGGTACAGTTTGCAAGACGGTCTTGTCCGGCTTGGCGGAACCAATGTCCATGCCACGGTAAATCATGACCGAGTCCACGCTGATGATCTCGCACGGGAACTCTGCTGCAATCCTCAATGCAAGGCCGGTTTTGCCACTGGCCGTCGGTCCCATCAGGCAAACTGCAGGTATCGCACCCAAGGCTCTTGAATTCAGGCCCACAGGACCGGTGCAGGGCCTGCCATGTCAGCGACCACGCTTGAACAGCTTGTCCAGCTGGTCCACGCTCAATTGCACCCAGGTCGGACGCCCGTGGTTACACTGTGCACTTCGTTCCGTCGCTTCCATGTCGCGCAACAGGGCGTTCATTTCGGTGATCATCAGCTTGCGGTTGGCACGCACGGAACCGTGGCACGCCATGGTCGACAAGATCTCGTTGCTGGCTTGCTCCAGCCTTCCCGAAGCGTCGTATTCGCTCAAGTCCGACAGCACATCCCGAACCAGACTGCCGACGTTGGTCTCGCCCTGCTGCAGCAATGCCGGAATTTCCCGTATGACAATGCTCTCGTTACCGAACCGTTCAACCCCGAAGCCGAATTTCGAAAACAGTGGTGCCTGCTGTTCAGCCAAGGCTGCTTCCTGCTGGCTGAGTTCGAGGGTCAGGGGCACCAGCAGGGCCTGCACGGGAACCCCCTGCTGCTGATACGCAGTCTTCAGCTTCTCGTACACAATGCGCTCATGCGCGGCATGCATGTCCACGATGATCAGGCCCTGGTCATTTTGCGCAAGTATGTATATTCCCTGTAGCTGCGCCAGGGCATAGCCCAGCGGGGGCATCGGTTTCTCGCTGTCCGCGGAGTCGGCACTAAATGCCCTTTCCATCGCCGTACCCCCGTACAGTCCGGCTGCGGCCTGCACCTGGGAGGCCATGGAAGGTGTACCCTGCAATCCATCCCCCAGGGCACTGCGGGGGAACATGCCGGCTTGGGGTGCACGCACGTAGTCATCCACGACTTCACGGTATTTCCCGACATCCTGCTGCCCGGACTCGGGCATGGTTTCTGCGATCGCCTTGCCCACCGTGTGCCGGACAAAGTCATGCACGTACCTGGCTTGGCGGAAACGCACTTCATGCTTCATGGGGTGGGCATTGACATCCACCTGGGCCGGGTCCATTTCTAGGAACAACACAAAGGCAGGGAAGCGCCCGTGGTACAACACGTCCTGGTAGGACTGCTTGATAGCGTGTGCGACCACCTTGTCCCGTATTGCACGGCCGTTTACATAGAAGTACTGCAGATCCGCCTGACTGCGTGAGAACGTGGGCAGGCTAATCCAGCCATCCATGTGCAGATCCTGCGCTGAATTTTCCAGACCGATGCTTTGTTGCGCAAATTTTTGCCCGCACGCCTGCTGCAAGCGGCGGATCCTGCCTGGCTTGTCCTTGGCTGCATCGAGCTGCAGACAGTCCCGTCCATTGTGCCGAACCGACATCGCGACATCGAAACGACTCAAGGCAATCCTGAGCAGCATGGATTGACAGTGTTGCCACTCGGTTTTCTCTGTGCGCAGAAATTTCTTGCGGGCCGGCACATTGAAAAACAGGTTCTTGACCTCCACCATCGTGCCCTTCGGCTGGCGTGCCGGTACCTCGCCCTGTGCAAATTCACCGCCTTCTGCCGAGATCATCCAGCCTTCGTTCGTAGTGCCCTCGGGGTTGGATGCAAGACTGAACCTGGACACCGAGGCGATACTGGGCAAGGCCTCGCCGCGAAATCCCAGCGTGGTAATACTCTCAAGATCTTCCAGGCACGAAATCTTGCTGGTCGCATGACGCTGCAGGGCCAGTGGAATTTCTTCCCCGGGAATGCCATTGCCGTCGTCACGTACCCGCACACACTCCATTCCACCACGC
>VXPJ01000098.1 GCA_009839635.1 Pseudomonadota bacterium | reverse complement strand
CACCTGTACAAGGAACTGCAAGGCAGTCTGTCCGGGGTGCTTCCAGGACTGTTCGGCTACTATGCAGTGCAGGTCGGCGCATTGTCCAAAGAGGTCGACCTGTTGCAGAGCAGCCGCATCGGCCGAAAGATCTACATGACCGAGGAACCGTGCCAGGGTACGGTTTCGGCCAGCCCATTGACCTTGCCTTTCCAGCATGATTCGCTCGACCTGATGGTCCTGCTGCATACCCTTGATTTCTCCCCTGACCCGCATCAGGTCCTGCGTGAGGCACATCGGGTGCTGATTTCCGAAGGGCATCTGGTGGTGATCGCCTTCAACCCGATCAGCATGATGGGTCTGGGCAAGCTGGCCTTGCTGCGCAGCCGAAGGGTGCCCTGGAGCGGCCATTTTTATACAGCCAGGCGCCTCAGGGACTGGTTTTCCCTGCTGGATCTCACGATCATGGAAACCCGGCATATCGGGATGCGTCCTCCCGTTCGCAACCAGCGGGTGCAGCAGCGCCTGGGGTTTCTCGGTCACGCCAGCCATTACGGGTTGGCACGCCTTGGCAGCGTGCAGATCTTCGTGGTCAAAAAACGGGTGTTGACACTGACCCCACGTGCACAGCCCTGGCGTGCGCCGAAATCGGTGCTGCCGGTGAACATTGCGGAACCCTCCGCGCGGGAAGCCAATCATGCCAGAGCGGGTCGATATCTACACTGACGGCGCCTGCCGCGGCAATCCCGGCCCGGGAGGCTGGGCCGCCCTGCTGCGTTACGGCAACCGGGAAACCACCATTCACGGGGCGGCGCAGGAGACCACCAACAACCGCATGGAGTTGCAGGCGGCATTGTCCGCCCTGCAAAAGCTCAAACGCCCGTGCACGGTCAGCATTACCACGGATTCGAGATACCTGATGGATGGCATCCAGCAATGGCTGCCCCACTGGAAGCGCAATGGCTGGAAGACCTCGGCGAAAAAGCCCGTCAAGAACCAGGACTTGTGGCAGCAGCTCGATGCACAGGTTGAACGTCATACGGTCACCTGGAACTGGGTACAGGGGCACAGTGGGCACGCGGAAAATGAACAGGTCGACCAGCTGGCCAATGACGCCATTGATGCCATGCTGTCGTAGCCATCGGAATTGATCAGGATCGGGAGGAGGAACATGCGGCAGGTTGTTTTGGATACGGAAACCACGGGTCTCGAGGTTGCGCAAGGACACCGCATGATCGAGATCGGATGCGTAGAGGTCCAGCATCGCCGGATTACCGGCCAGACATTTCACCAGTTCTTGAACCCGGGCCGCGACATTGACGAGGGTGCCTTGCAGGTGCATGGAATTACCCAGGAGTTTCTTGACGGCAAGCCCGAATTCGCCAAGATTGCCGATGATTTTCTTCGCTTCGTGGAAGGGGCCGAACTCGTCATACACAATGCCAGTTTCGACATAGGATTCATCAACACCGAGTTGTCGCTGGCCAGCCACGAGATCACCGATATTGGCAGTTGCTGCACCGTGACCGACACGCTGGAACTGGCCCGCAAGCTCCACCCGGGACAAAAAAACAGCCTGGATGCCCTGTGCAAGCGCTATGAAATCGACAATTCTGCGCGCACCTACCACGGGGCGTTGCTGGATGCCCAGATTCTGGCAGACGTCTATCTGGTGATGACGGGCGGACAGTCGGTATTGAGCCTCAGCACGGAGTCCGAGCAGGCTGCGAAGCAGCGGCTTGCGGCAAGGCGGTCGAAGGGACCTCGCTCAAGCTTGCGCGTGATCGAAGCTAGTGCCGAGGAGCTGGCGACACACGAAGCCTTCCTGGAACAGATCCGCAAGGAGTGCGAATCCGGCCAATGAGCCTGCGCTTCGGTAACGGTTGCCGTACTGCCTGATTTCCGTTACATTGCTTTGAAGTAGTTCAGACCAACCTCTGAGGGGGCATATAATTATGAGACAAAAGCCTTTGGCGTGTTTGCTGCTGATCAGTTTCCTAGCCATTTCCGGGTGTGGTGAAAGCGATCCAAGGTCAAAGTGGATCGGTGCAACGGGCTCCGGCGCTGATGCCATACACATGGAATTCGGCTCCTATCATGAATGCGTCGCGGGGATGCAGCCACAGGCTGTCTCCGGAGTGTACAACTGCGGAGTGAATTAACCGGCATCCAGCACAGTCTCCAGTAGGGTGCCGGACAGGTTCCCTACTTTGCGTTTTTCATCAGCCGCTGCTGGTCGCGCTTCCAGTCCCGTTCCTTGATGCTTGCACGACGGTCCTGCTTGTGCTTGCCTTTTGCCACGGCAATCCCCAGTTTGACGACACCCTTTTTCCAGTACATGGACAAGGGGATGATGGTATAGCCTTTTCGTTCCACCGCCCCCACCAGCTTGGCAATTTCATCCTTGTGCAGAAGAAGTTTTCGGGTCCGGGTCGGGTCTGCCGCCTTGTGGGTGGAAGTCGTGATCAACGGGGCGATGTGGGCGCCTAGCAGCCAGGCCTGCATGTCCCGGATCAGCACATAGCTCTCCTTGAGCTGGATGCTTTTTTCCCGCAGGCTTTTGACCTCCCAGCCTTCAAGCACCAGTCCAGCTTCCAGTTGTTCGACGATAAAGTAGTCGTGTCGGGCCTTTTTGTTGACTGCGATGCGGGAATCCGGCTGGGGCTTGGATTTGGGCATGCGGGTATTGTAATGAATTCATTCGGCGTGCGTTCAAAAGATCGGCCATCCGCTATAGTATAGAAGGGCGTTCGGCCACCGCCGGTTTTTGCAAAGGGATGACAGCGCACTCATGACTGCGACAAGAACATCGATCCACGGCTACTGGTCGTCGCGGTTCATGTTCGTGCTGGCTGCGGCCGGTTCGGCGGTCGGTCTCGGCAATGTGTGGAAATTTCCGTACATGGCAGGCGACAGCGGGGGTGGCGCTTTCGTGCTGCTGTATTTCGTCTGTATCGCACTGCTGGGCCTGCCCGTGATGATATCGGAAGTGCTGCTGGGCCGCAGGGGCCGGAGCAGCCCGGCCAACACCATGCGCACGCTTGCAAGGGAGGAGGGCCAAAGCCCCCTGTGGGGCATGCTGGGGGTGATGGGCATGCTGACGGGGCTCCTGATCCTCTCCTACTACAGTGTTATCGCAGGCTGGACGCTGGCCTACGTGCTGGAAGCCGCCGAAGGCTCGTTCAGTGGAATTTCCGCGCAGGGCGTGGGTGAGATATTCAACCGCCTGGTAGCTGATCCGTGGCGGCTGATGTTCTGGCATACGCTGTTCATGGTGCTTACGATGTTCGTCATCCTCCGCGGCGTGCGCCGGGGGCTGGAAGCGGCGGTGCGGTTTCTGATGCCCGGCCTGTTCCTGCTGATCCTGGTCATGGTGGTGTATGCAGTCATCGCCGGGGATTTTCTCGGCGGGCTCAGGTTCCTGTTCACTCCCGATTTTTCCAAGATCACGCCGGATGTTGTGCTCAAGGCCATGGGCCAGGCCTTTTTCACCCTGAGCCTCGGCATGGGTGCGATCATGATGTACGGGGCCTACCTTCCCGAGGATGCATCGATTGCAAGCACCAGCGTCCAGGTCGCGCTCACCGATACGCTGATCGCCATACTGGCCGGGCTGGCAATTTTCCCGATCGTGTTTGCCAACGGGCTGGAGGCGGGGCAGGGCCCGGGGCTGATTTTCACTACCCTGCCGCTGGCCTTCGGGCACATGCCGGGCGGCACCCTGTTCGGACTCCTGTTCTTCATCCTGCTGGTATTTGCGGCCTGGACCTCAGCCATCTCGATGATCGAGCCTGCGGTGGCCTGGATGGTAGAAAAGTTCTCGTTTACCCGATTCCGCTCCTCCCTGGTCTGCGGCTTGATTGTCTGGGCGATCGGAGCAGGCACGGTGCTTTCCTTCAATCTCTGGACCCGGGTTCGGTTGCTGGACGGCACGGCCTTTGAGGGCAAGTCATTTTTTGACCTGCTGGATTACCTGACGTCCAATATCATGCTGCCGCTAGGCGGGATCCTGATTTGCCTGTTCGCGGCATGGGTCATGAGTGAGCCCTCGCGTCGCGACGAGCTTCGGATCGGGCACCCTGCAGGCTACGTCTTGTGGCGCTTTCTGGCACGCTACATTGCCCCGCTGGGTGTGGTTTTGATATTCCTGCATGTGCTCGGTATCGTCTGAATACCCGCTAACCCCAGTCACTTCGCATGACCCGCATACAACGCAGTGCACGGTTGCCCCATTCAGCAGCGCAGATGTACGCCCTCGTCAACGACATCGAGGCCTATCCCGAGTTTGTGACCTGGTGCGTCGGCAGCGAGGTCACCGAGGCCGGCGAGCACGTCAAGCAGGCCACCCTGCATTTTGCCAAGGGTGCAATCCATGCCTCTTTGACCACGCGCAATGAGCTCATCCGTGACCGCAGCATTGTCCTGCACCTGGTCAAGGGCCCGTTTCGCCACCTGTCGGGCACCTGGGAGTTCCAGGAAGTCGATGCGCACTCCTGCGATGTGGAGTTGCTGATGGAATTCAAGTTTTCCAACCGCCTGTTTGAGCTGACCCTGGGGCCGATTTTCAGCCAGGTGGCCAACGGCATGATCGCCACCTTCAAGAGCCGGGCGAAGGTGGTCTATGGCGGGGGCTGACCGTATTTCGGTGACGGTCTGCTTCGCGCGTGCCGACCACCAGGAAGTGATCCCGTTGACCGTAGCATCCGAGACCACCGTCGGGCAGGCCATCGAGCAGTCCGGAATCGCCTCCAGATGTCCGCAAGCCCGGGTGCGTGAAGGCAATGTCGGAATCTATGGTACCCCGGTCTGTCTGGATCAGCGCCTCAAGGATCATGACCGGATCGAAATCTACCGGCCCCTGCACAGGAGTCCTGCCGAGGCACGCCGCAAGCTTGCCGAACGGGGGGAATGAAGCGTCTGGTTCCGGACAGGCGGCCCAGTCTCAGTCCGCAGCCTGCGAGTCGTCGGTGGGAGCGCTGACAGCGTCCGAGTCGTGCCGGATCATCTCGATGACCTTGTCACGGTCAAAAACCAGCGTCAGTTGACTGCGCTGCGTCGGTGCGTAGCCGGGCTTCAGCATGTAGACATAGTCCCACCGGTCCGGGTGGAAGCTGTCCACGATCAGGGGACTGCCAAGGACAAAGAGCACTTGCTCCTGGTTCATACCGAGCTTGATTTTCTCAACATCCTCAGCCTGGAGCGCATTGCCCTGCTGGACATCGATCTTGTAGATCGTCAACAGGCCCTTCTCGCAGCCTGAAAGGGCTGCCATGCAGCAAAGCATGCACGCTATCGTTGTCAACCATTTCATGCCGACCGCCGTTTTCCCTGTTGCAGCATCTCCTTGGCATGCTCCTGTGTGTGACGGGTCATCTTGATACCGCCGAGCATGCGTGCCAGTTCATCGATGCGGGCCTGTTCCTGCAGCTGCGAGATTTCAGTCCGGATCGAGGTGTCGTGTTCGCGTTTGTCCACCTTGTAGTGATGGTCCGCCTGGGCCGCGACCTGGGCCAGGTGGGTGACGCAGAACACCTGCGCATTGTAGCTCAGTTCATGCAGGTGTTTGCCAACGATTTCGGCGGTGGCGCCACCGACACCCGTATCCACCTCGTCGAAGATCAGGGTCGGAATGGCGAGATTGTTGGCCGTCGTGATCTGTATGGCGAGACTCAGCCGGGACAGCTCGCCTCCTGAGGCCACCTTGTTCAGGGGACGCAGTTCCTGGCCGGGGTTGGTGCTGACCAGGAACTGTAATTCGTCCAGCCCGTGGGATGTCGGCTCCGCTGAAGTCCGTGGGCAGACATCGATCTGGAAACGTCCCCCCTGCATGCCGAGTGTCTGCATGGAGTCGGTGATCTTCTCGTTCAGGATGCCGGCTGCAGCCTTTCTCGAGGCACTGACCTGTTCGGCCAGTGTGCGGTAGCGCTGTTCTGTTTCAGCCAGTGCATTGCGAAGGTCTTCGGGGTCCACGTGACTGCGTTCCAGGGATTCCAGTTTTTCGCCTAGGGTCAGGTACAGGGTCGCCAGTTCGGCGGCCTTGACCCGGTGCTTGCGCGCGATCTCCTCGATCATCGAGATCCGCTCCTCGACGGACTGCAGTTCCTGCGGATCCGTGGACGTCTGCTCCGAGTAGTCGCGCAGGCCGCCAGCGGTCTCACCCAGCTGGATCTGGATGCCTTGCAGGTCTTCCAGCAGCCCTTCGAGTGCCGGGTCGGTCGCGCTGAGCTTTTCCAGTTCGACCAGCAGTTGCCCGAGTGTGTCAAAGATCCTGTCATCCCCATCGCCTGCCAGCCGGTCCGAGATCCGCATACTGCCCTCACGCAACTCCTTCGCATGGCTCAGCTGGATGTGGCGGGCATTCAGTGCCTCGTATTCCCCGTCTTGCAGGCCCAGCTGTTCCAGTTCCTGGAACTGGTAGCGCAGCAACTCCAGTTGTGCGTGTGCATTTTCATGGCTTTGCTCGACGTCTCTCAGCTGTTTGCCGAGTTCCTGCCAGCTTTTGAAGAGTGAGGCCAGTTCGTTCACGGCAGCTTCGTTCGAGGAGAAGCTGTCCAGCAAGGCACGTTGTTCGTCCCTGCGCATCAGTGACTGGCACTCGTGCTGGCCGTAGATGTCGACGAACTGCTCGCCGAGGCTTCGCAGCTGCATGACTGGACCGGGCGAGCCATTGATATAGGCCCGGGACTTTCCGTCCGTCGAGATGACCCTGCGCAGCACACAATGTGTGCCGGGCGCATCCAGGCCGTGCTCAGCCAGCCAGCCCTGGGCCGCGTCCACCTGGCCGGCATCGAGTGTCACCGCGATTTCGACCGGCAGGTCCGGGTTGCGGGCCATGGAACTGTCTGCCCGGGCGCCGAGTGCCAGGTTCAGCGCATCGATGATGATGGATTTTCCGGTACCGGTTTCTCCGGTGAGCACGCTCATGCCGGAATGAAAGTCCAGCTCCAGTTCGTCGATGATTGCAAAATTTCGGATGTAGATGGATTTGAGCATGGTCTGCGCCGGCGCCAGCGCTACTTTATGCCACGGGGTGCGGCGTTCCAGCGCAGTTTTTCCTGCAGCACCTTGAAGTAGTCGTAGTTGCGCGGCTGGATCAGGCGCAGTTCGTGACTGGCCTTCTGGATGGTCAGCAGGTCTCCCGGCTCGAAAGCCAGGTTGATCTGGCCGTCCACGGAAGCCAGCGCCGAGTTACGTGGATTCTGCCTCGCCAGGACCAGTTCGATCCGGCTGCCGGCATCGACCACGACGGGCCGGTTGCTCAGGGTATGTGGGCAGATCGGCACCAGCACGATGGCCCCCAGGCTCGGGTGCAGGATGGGCCCGCCACCCGACAATGCATAGGCGGTCGAGCCGGTCGGGGTGGACACGATATAGCCATCGGCACGCAGGGTATCGAGGAGCTGGCCGTCCACGCGGGTTTCTATTTCGATCATGCGCACCATCTGCATGGCATGCACGACGACGTCATTGACTGCGTGCGCCACGCGGTGGGTCACGCCATCACGGACCAAGGTGGTCTGCAGCACGAAGCGGCGTTCTTCGATGAATTTGCCTGCAAGGATCGCATCCAGTTCCCGCTCCATGTCCTTGGGGGCCACCTCGGCCAGAAATCCCAGGCGTCCCAGGTTGACGCCCAGCAGGGGGATGCCTTTCTCGATCATGCTGTGGGCCGCATACAGCAGCGTGCCGTCGCCGCCTACCACGATCACCAGGTTGCTGCTTTGGGCAATCTCTTCCGAACTGCTGGCGCCGACCGAATACTGGTCGATCAGGCTGGCGGTCACGTCGTCGACGGAAATATGCAGGGACCGCTCGGACAGGTAGCGGTACAGGGCTCGCACGGTGTCTGAAATCAGTGGATCGTCCGGCTTGGAAATGATCCCTATGTTGGTGAATGCGCTCACGTTCCTGCCCTGTGTCTAGATGGACAAAAGCTATCACGGATCGTGCAAGTGCACTAGTCAAACATCTCCTTGACAATTTCTGCGCAGTGCTGCAATTATGTTTCAGCCACTTTTTTGGCTTGGAATTCACGGCCCACAGCTTGGAATGCCCCGGACCATGGCTGCAATCGAAGAGCAAAACTATTCATTAAACGAGCGGACCCAGTTGCTGCTGAAAGTCCTGGTGGAGAGCTATATCTCGGAAGGACAGCCGCAGGGCTCACGCACCCTGGCACGCAAGTCCGCACTGGAGATCAGTCCCGCCACCGTGCGCAACGTCATGGCGGATCTGGAAGATTTCGGCTTTGTGGAGTCCCCGCATACCTCGGCCGGGCGCATCCCTACGGCCAAGGGTTACCGCCTGTTCGTGGACACCATGCTCAAGGTCCAGCCGATCACCACTGACGTGGTCTCGCAGATGAAGGAAAACCTGGACCCTTCCCAGAATGTGAACGGCCTGGTGGAGAGTGCCTCGACGCTGCTGTCCGGCCTGACCGGCATGGCGGGAGTGGTCACCCTGCCCAAGATCGAGCGCGCCGAGTTTCGTCACATCGAATTCCTGCCGCTTTCAGAGCATCGGGTGCTGGCGATCCTGGTCATGAACCAGCGGGAGGTACAGAACCGGATTTTGCAGGCCGATCGCGACTACACAGAGGCCGAGCTGCAGCAGGCAGCCAACTACATCAATGAACTGTGCGCCGGCCAGGATCTGGTGGCGGCAAGACAGAAGATCCTCCAGGAACTGGACCGCCTGCGTGAGCACATGAACGATCTCATGCGTTCTGCCGTCGAGATGGGAGAGCAGGTGTTTTCCGGCTCTGGGAAATCTGATTACGTGGTGGTGGGCCAGACCAATCTCATGGAGTTTGATGACCTGTCCGACATCGAGAAACTCAGGAGCCTGTTTGAGGCCTTCAGCCAGAAGCGCGAATTCCTGCGCCTGCTGGACCGCTGCATCTGTGCCGATGGCGTACAGATTTTCATTGGTCAGGAATCCGGTTATTCGGTGCTGGATGACTGCAGTGTAATCACCTCACCGTACACGGTGGATGATGAAGTGATGGGTGTGCTGGCCGTTGTGGGCCCGACCCGGATGTCCTACAACCGCGTGATTCCAATCGTCGACCTGACGGCCCGGCTGCTCGGCGAAGCCTTGAATACTCGAAACTAGCCCACATAATGCTGTTTCAAGACGAGCTGTTTCCAATGGCACGCTGAATTATGACTGATACTGTGAAAAAACCTGATCCGGCCACGGCGCAGGAGGAAGAAACGGCACCGGATACGGCGGCCTCCAATGGCGAGGACAGCGGGGCAACGGAAGTTTCGCTGCAGGACGAACTGGAAGAGGTCAGGAAAAAAGCGGACGAATACCACGACAGGGTGATGCGCATGCAGGCCGAGATGGAGAACCTGAGAAAGCGCGCCGAGCGTGACATCTCGAAAACACACAAGTACGCGATCGAAAAGTTTGCCGGCGAACTGCTGCAGGTGAAGGATAGCCTGGAACTGGGTCTGGATGCGGGAGAGGTGGACGCGGCCAAGCTTCAGGAGGGTTCTGCGCTGACCCTGAAAGTGCTGACCAGTGCCCTGCAGAAGTTTGCCATCGAGGAAGTGGACCCCCTCGGGGAGGCCTTTGACCCGAACCTGCATCAGGCCATGACCACGGAGGAGAGCGATGAGCACGAGCCGAATACGGTCATCCGGGTCATGCAAAAGGGGTATACTCTGCACGAAAGACTGCTGCGCCCGGCCATGGTGATCGTTTCCAGGGCGCCGGAGGAATCCAGCGGCTGACGGATTCCCCGTTCATCCACATTCAAAGGGTATCGGTGGGCCTTGAAACGCCGGAAATTGACCCTATATTCATACAAACACGAGATTCAACGAGCTATCTGACCGGATACCGGACTTTTTTGGAGATATATGATGGGTAAGATCATTGGTATTGATTTAGGTACCACCAATTCATGCGTGGCCGTCATGGAAGGCACGACGCCCAGGGTGATCGAGAACAGCGAGGGTGATCGAACCACGCCCTCCATCGTCGCTTTCACGGAAGATAACGAGGCCCTGGTCGGCCAGTCGGCCAAGCGCCAGTCCGTCACCAATCCTGCCAACACCCTGTTCGCGATCAAACGCCTGATCGGCCGGCGTTTCGAGGAAGATGCCGTGCAAAAGGACATCAAGCTGGTGCCCTACAAGATCATCCGTGCAGACAACGGCGATGCCT
>VXPJ01000053.1 GCA_009839635.1 Pseudomonadota bacterium | reverse complement strand
CCTTGCAGTTCCTTGTCCAGGTGCTCGCCCGCCGGGCTGGCATACCAGTCCCGCAGGTCCCGGATGACCTCCACCGGAGACAGGGGTTCTGATTCTCGCATCGCTTCATTCTAGCCCAAAATGGCCACCGCCATGCAAGGTGTACAGGACTGCAGATTCGTTTACTATATGTGCCCAGTAGAACCGGGTGATCAGTACTTTTGGCCGGTATCCGAATGCGTTTTCATCCATGAAAAGTCTAGCCTGCCTGCTGCTTGCAGCCTCAACGTTTTTTCTTACTGCCTGTTCGGGGGTATCCCCTTCTGCCGACTCCCTTGCCGAAAAAACACCCGGAGAGGTGCCGGCCCCCTCCCGGATCGAAAGCATCCCGGAACAGGCCGCAGCCGACCTGCACCGGATAGTGCAGGAAACCGGTGAAGCTCCACCACTGATCTGGCAGCGCATTGCACAAAACTTTGCCTTTTCGCATCTCTATGACGACCCCCGGGTGGTTGCCCAGAAACAAAGGTACCTGCAACGGGAGCGGCTGCTGCTTGTCACCTCACAGCGCTCCGAGCCCTTTATTTATTTCATCCTGAACGAGATTGAGCGGCGCAACATGCCGTCGGAACTTGCGATCCTGCCCTTTA
The DNA here is from genome assembly GCA_009839635.1 of Pseudomonadota bacterium. GTDB lineage: Bacteria > Pseudomonadota > Gammaproteobacteria > UBA4575 > UBA4575 > WTFY01. The sequence goes on along the minus strand of VXPJ01000053.1, from coordinate 9,558 downwards.
TCGAGAGTGGCTATTATCCGCTCGCCCGATCACGCAGCAAGGCCACCGGGCTGTGGCAGTTTACCTCCCAGACGGCCAGGGAATTCCGCCTGAAACGCACCTGCTGTTATGACGCGCGCTATGACATCCACGCCTCCACCATGGCCGCACTCGACTACCTTGAAGAGCTGCATGCGGAATTCGACCAGGACTGGTTGCTGGCATTGATGGCATACAACACCGGGCCCAACCGCCTCAAGAAGGTGCTGCGGTCAAGTCCGGCAGTGGTCCGCGCTGGTGATCACTGGAATCTGGCAGTGTCCCGTGAAACCCGCGAATATGTACCCAAACTGCTCGCATTCTGTGCCATTGTCGCTGACCCCCGTTTGAGCCGCACACTGTTGTACCCGGTGGCCGATGCCCCGCACCTTGAAATCCTGGAAACCAAAAAGCGCATCTCGCCCGCGAAACTCTTCAAGTCAGCGGACGTCTCATCCAGTGAGCTGCGCAGACTAAATCCGGCTATGCAGCATCTTCATTACCCGTTGCCGCGAGGCTATCGCATGCTCGTGCCACGCCAAGAAACCGAACTGGTCGCACTGGCGATGGAACGCCTGCCCGAGGAGCCCCGCTGGTACAGGCACAGGATTGCGCATGGCGAGTCGCTGAGCGTCATCGCAGTACGTTACGGGACTACGGTATCGGCCCTGCGCAGGGCAAACAAACTGACAAGTTCCCTGATCCTGGCAGGCAAGACCCTGATCATTCCGCACTGATTCGAGCCGCCCGTTTTGTCCGTGCAAAACGGGCGGGGAACGAATCCAGGTGGGCAGCAGTTACTCAGCCGCCAAGCAGGTACTTCAGACCGAGCGTCAGCGACCAGTGGTCCATGTCGCTGATTTTGGTATGGTTGGGCTCATCAGGGAACGGATGGTCAATGTAGCTGCCGGAGTCGCGCAGGTCATCCATCTCGCTGTAGGTCAGCTTCAGACCCAGCAGCAGCCTGTCTCCCAGACTGTAGTCCGCCCCGGCATGCAGATGCCAGGAAAACACGGTGTCACTCAGATCCTCGTCCTGCAAAGAATTGTAGGCTTCGGGAGGAGACCGCGCGGCGTCGCACCCGCTGGTGCATGAGTACTCGTCCCGGAAATACAGCCCGTAGAGCTTGACATGGGACATGCCGACTCCGGCCCCCACGTAGGGGGTCACCCGGGGGTGCGCAAGCGGGAAATCGTAGTAGGCGTTCAGTTGCAGGGTTTGTGTTCTCAGCCGGTCGATGGAGTACTCGGGCCCGGGCCGATTCGTATAGGCGCTCCCGGAATCCTCCAGGACTCGCGTCCCGTCAAAGTAGGTGATAGCGGCAAATTCCTGATCAATGTCGTTTTCGCGCCGGTTCGCGGACATCTCCAGGCGAACATTGCCAAATCCCCGGCCAACGACCAGTTCAAACATGTTGCCATGGTCCATATCCAGGTCATAAAACCAGCGATAGCCGTCAATGGTGTCCTTGTTGGTGCAGTCATTCACGGGATAACAGATCATGTCACGGTTGTAGCCGGCCTGGTCGGCATCGGACATCCAGTTCACCCCAAAACCCGCTCCCACGTACCAGCCCGAATGCCGTGCATCATCCGCCATGCCCGGTGCACCCAGCAGGACACCCAGTCCCAGCAAAACCATCCTGCCTGCCCTGTGTAATCCTGATCTCATGCCACTGTCTCCTTGTCTCCCGAAACAGCCTGCGATGCATCGCAAGCCGTATGTTTCGTCCACCAGTCATTTATCGTAGTGGAGCCTTCCCGGTGAATCAACTTGCCCGGGGACTGTCGGTGACTGCACCGGCAGATCATGCAGCCCGCACAGGCGGCACCAGTGTGGGAACCGCACTCAGCAGGCGTTTCGTATACTCGTGCTGCGGGTTGCCCAGCACCTGTTCCACCTCTCCCTGCTCGACAATCCTGCCCTGATACATGACCGCGACCCGGTCTGCGAAATAGGCCACCACGGACATGTTGTGGGTAATGAACAGATAGCTGATCCCGTAGCGCGCCTGCAGATGATTCAGCAAGTCGAGAATCTGTGCCTGCACGGAAACATCCAGGGCACTAGTGGGCTCATCGCAGATGATGATCTTCGGGTTGACGGCCAAGGCACGTGCAATGCAAATACGCTGGCGCTGTCCGCCGGAAAATTCATGCGGGTAACGCAGATGGGCATCCTTGTCCAGACCCACCTGCTCGAGCAGCTCCAGCACCCGCTGCCTGCGGGCCTCGGCATCCACAATCACATTCAGGGCCTTGATGCCCTCCTCGATGATCTGGCCGACCAGCATGCGCGGGTTCATCGAGGAGTAGGGATCCTGGAAAACGATCTGGAGATTGGCTCGCTGCTCCAGTAACTGGCTGCGGTCGATCTCGTGCAAGCGCATGCCCTGGTAGGTCACCTCGCCCAGGGTTGGCTGGATCAGACGCAGGATGCTCTTGCCGACGGTCGTCTTGCCGCTGCCCGACTCCCCGACCAGGGCGACCGTCTTGCCCGGCGGGATTTCCAAGGATACCCCGTCCACGGCCTTGACGTGGCCGACGGTGCGCTTGAACAAGCCCTTGCGAATGGGAAAATACACGGCCAGGTCACGGACCTGCAGGGTGTCATTCTGTGTCGCGTTTGCAGCTGTGGGCCAGTGCGACACGTGATTGCGTTCGAGCAGTGGTTTGCCACGTTTCTCCATTGCGGGCAGGGCCGCAAACAGATCCCAGCTGTAGTCATGCTGTGGCGCAGAAAAAAACACCTCGTTACTGGACTGCTCGACGATCACACCTTCCTTCATGACCGCGACATGGTCAGCCACCTGTTTGACGACCGCCAGGTCATGCGTGATGAACAGGATCGCCATCCCGAATTGCTCCTGCAGGTCATTGATCAGGTCCAGCACCTGTGCCTGGATCGTGACATCGAGTGCAGTCGTGGGCTCGTCTGCAATCAGCAGCCTGGGCTTGCAGGCCAGCGCAATGGCAATCATGACCCGTTGTTTCATGCCCCCGGACAGCTCATGGGCGTAGGTGTCAATGGTGTAGGAAGGCTGGGGAATCCTGACGGCATCGAGCAGGTCCAGGGCCCGCTCGCGGGCCTGTTTCGCGGACATGCTCTGGTGGCGCATCAGTACTTCTGTGATCTGCCTGCCCACCTTGACCACCGGATTCAAAGAGGTCATCGGCTCCTGGAAGATCATGGAGATACCACTGCCCCGGATGTCCCGCATCTCGCGCTCGGGCAGTGCCAGCAGATCCCGGCCTTCAAAATGAATGCTTCCAGATACCAGTCTGGCTGCCTCGGGAAGCAGGCGGATGACGGACAGGGCAGTGACCGACTTGCCGCTCCCCGACTCCCCGACCAGGGCAAACGTCTGCCCTTCCCGGATCTCGAAACTGACCCCGTTTACGGCCGTGAGGGTGCGACGGCTGCTTCTGAATTCCGTCGTCAGCTGGCGTACTTGCAGGAGCGTCCTGGACATGGCTATCTGGACACGCGCGGGTCGAGTGCGTCTCGCACCACGTCGGCAAACAGGTTCGCAAACAGCACCAGGGTGAACATGAAAAACAGCGAAGCTGCCAGGGACCACCAGACGATGGGCTCGCGGGCCATCTCCAGGCGGGCACTGTTGATCATGTTTCCCCAGCTGTTCATGGTCGGGTCCACCCCGATGTTGATATAGGACAGTACGGCCTCGGCCAGCACCAGTCCGCTGAAATCAAGAACCAGCGTGATCAGGACAATGTGCATCACGTTGGGAAGGATGTGCCGGAATATGGTCTGCATCGGGCCCACCCCGAAGGCGGTCGCTGCCTGCACGAAATCCACGGCACGCAGTTTCAGTGTTTCCGCACGCAACAGCCGGCACAGGCCGGTCCAGCTGGTCAGCCCCAGGATCAGGCATAAAAACAGCAAGCGCATGTCGGCGCGCTGGGTCAGGCTGGCAAACGCCTCGGCATGCTTGCTCATGTACACGTTCAGCATGAGCACTGCAGCGGCAATCAGCAGCACGCCCGGCACGGAATTGAGGGTGGTGTAGAGATACTGGATCACGTCATCGATCCAGCCACGGAAAAAGCCGGCCATGATGCCGAGCACAATCGCAAAAGGCACCATCAGCAGGGTGGTCAGTGTGCCGATCACCACGCCGGTACGGATACTCTTGAGCGCCTGGTACAGGACATCCTCGCCCACCTTGTCGGTGCCCAGCACGTGGTATTTCGAAGCCCACTCCGCACCGACCATCAACACCAGAAGCACGACCCCGAGCGTCACGCTCACGGTCCTCCAGGGCACCTCCGAACGCCCGTCGAACAGGGTGCGAAACGCTACCGGAAATGCACGTGCGGTCCTGGCGGACAGGTACAGCGCCCACAGCACCAGCAGCACGGCCCACACGAGTGCGGCCTTGAGCGCACCCGTCAGTGCCAGCCCGAGGATGTCCGCGGTCTTCTGTGTATGGGGTTCTTCGAGATGGGCCGCCCCCCACGCAAGACGCGGATAGACCCGTACACGCGTGCCGTCAGCCTGCTGTACGGTTTCCTTGGCGTACAGGTGGGCGGAAAACGGGGCCGAGTAGGTCTTTTCGGTACTTGCCCGCAGACCCGAAACCAGCTGGTCGAAGACACTGATCACCTCGCCGCTGTACTGCACCTCTGTGGAGTCGGCAGCCGGGTTCTCCAGCACGGGATGAAAATGCAGCGAGTCCAGCAGCGCGATCGCCACGTACACCGCCAGCACGATCATGGAAATGACACCGGCACGGCTGCGCACCACCTGACCCCAGGGCTGGCGCAGATGCGGCTTGCGCATGGCGTAGGCAAAAAATGAGACGATGCTCAGCACCAGTACGAAAATCAGGATATCAGTGAGCAGAAAAACCGGCTTGCCTGGCAGCATGATCAACCGAGCCTGACTCTGGGGTCAACGACCGTGTAGGAGATGTCCGTCAGCAGCAACCCGATGATGTACAACACCGCGCCCAGAAAAACCATGGAGCGCACGATCGCAAAATCCTGGCGGTTGATCGCATCGATGGTGTAACTCCCGAGCCCGGGAATACCGAAGAAGGATTCGGTAATCAGGCTGCCCATGAACAGCAGCGGCAAAATGACCACCACGCCGGTAAGGATCGGGATCAGTGCGTTTCTCAGCACGTGCCTGAACAGCACCGTCTGCTCGGCAATTCCCTTGGCCCGAACGGTACGTACGTAGTCCTTGTTCATCTCCTCGAGGAAAATCGTACGGTACCAGCGAGTACTTGAGCCGATACCGCCGACCACACCGATCAGCACCGGCAGGATCAGGAACTTGATCCCGAAAATCCCGCTTTCGAATCCGGAAATTGGCACCACCCGCAGCAGCTTGCCCATGACAAACTGCCCGCCGATGATATAGAACAGGCTGGAGATCGACATCAGGACCACGCAGATGACCACGGCCCAGTAATCGATGTACGTGGCACGGAAAAAGGCAATCAGCAGGGCGAAGGTGATCGCCACCAGCAGGCCGATGAGCAGTTGCGGGACCGCAATCGCAAGGCTTGGCCACATGCGCTGGCTGATATCGAAACTGATATCCCGGCCGCTGTCGGAACGCCCGAAATCAAATACGAACAAGCGCAGCGACTTGGTGTAGAAAATGGTTTCCTTGAAGCTGTCCAGGCCCTCGGCGTCCGCATTGTAGAAAAGCGGGTTGTGGTAGCCCCGTTCGGTCTTCCAGTCCTCGATCTGTACTTCGGTGACGTGTTTTTGCCCCAGGAACATGCGCGCCATGTCATCGGGCGTATTGACCACGAAGAACAGCAGGAACGTGATGATGTTGACTCCTATCAGGATCGGTATGGCGTACAGGGCACGGCGGACGATATAGGCAATCATTTCAGGGTACCGTGTTCACGCCGGTAAAATCCGACCGCAGCCGGGATGAATGAGACCAGCAGCACCAACAGCAGGATGACCAGAGGCCAGTAATTGGGCCGGTTCCATTGTGCACGCTTCCTGTCTCTGAGTTCACCGTCCACACGTTTGTATTTCAGAAGGTTGTTGGCCATCAGGTTGGGCTTGACGTTCTTGTACCAGCTGTGAAAAAGCGAAAAGGCCTTGGGGTGATGCCCCCATAACCAGGGAGCATCTCGCTGCAGGATCCGGGTCATTTCCCGGATGATCTCCAGGCGCACCGGGCCGTTCTCGATATTTTTCATCTGTTCGAACAGGTGGTCAAACTCCAGGTTCTGGTAGTTCGCGGCGTTCTCGCCACCATGCTTGGCCTTGGCATTCGGTCCATACAGCAGGAAAAAGAAATTTTCGGGATCCGGATAGTCGGCATTCCAGCCCCACTGGAAGATCTGGCCGGTGCCCTTGCGCATCTTCTCCTGAAAGCGGTTGTAGTCGGTCGCGCGGATCACCAGCTGGATGCCAAGTTTCTGGTATTGCTTGCGCATCCAGCTGAAATGCGCCTTGGCTCCCGGGCCTGCGCCGGGGGTATCGAAATACAGGACCAGTGGTTTGCCGGACGCCTGATCGATGCCGTTTACATAACCGGCCTCGGCCATCAACTGCCGGGCTTCCCCGAGGTCCTTTCTCTTTGGCTCTCCATCCAGCCAGTCATAGACGTAGGGATTGATCCCGGCCTCGCCCTCGATGTTGCCGAAAATTCCCGGAGGGACCGGCCCCTGGGCTGCAATGCCCCGGCCGTTGGCGAAGATGGAGATGTACTCCTCGTAATCCACGGCGATGGAGATGGCCCGGCGCAGCAGGCGCGCACGCTCGGAAAACCCACCCACCACCGGATCCTGCATGTTGAAGCCCATATACAGGATGGAAGTTCTCACCGAGGTTTCCAGCTGGATGTCCTTTGCCTGCATCAGCTCGGTGAGCTGAATATCACCTTGCGAACCGAACTGGATGGCCTGGTCGAAGCTGTCAGAGGAGACCCCGGAGGCATCATAGTACCCCTGCAGGAACTTGTTCCAGTACGGGATGTTTTCCTTTTCCAGGCTGTAGACCGCCTTGTGCACCAGTGGCAGCGCCTTCCCTGCATCGTCCAGCAGGCCGTTTTCCAGGTCTTGCGGCTCTCCGTAGACAGGGTACTGCTCCCCATGGAAGTTCGGATTTTTCTCCATCACCATGCGCAGGTTCGGATTGTTTTCCGTGAGCATGAAAGGCCCGGTGCCCACCGGATACCAGTTCAGCGTGATATTGCGCTCCTCCATCCCGGGCTGGCTGTAGAATTTTTCGGCCTCCCAGGGCATCGGTGCGAAAAACGGCATGGCCAGCCAGTACACCAGTTGTGGATACTCTCCGTGGATCCGGATACGGTAGGTGTAGCGGTCATCTACCGAAAGGCCGGCAAAATCAATACCTCTCAGGTCCTGCCAGACCCCCTTCGGACTGTCGCCGTAAAGTGCACTCACCTGCTCGCGGAATGCATCGAAACCGACAATATATTCCCGCATCACCCCGGCGATCGGCGAATGCAGGTAGGGGCTGGCGATACGCTTGATCTGGTACACGTAATCGGCAGCCGTGAGCTCACGGCTGCCGGTCGTGGTGAAATCACCCAGCACATGAATACCTTTCAGATCCTCGGCATCCAGGTGAAGATAGCGGGCATTGCCCTGCGCATCCCTGGCCAGAGCCGGGTGGGGCTGGTAACGGATGCCCGGCTGTATGGAAACGATGTACTCGGAAAAGGCGATGGCTTCGTGGCGTTCCCTGGGCACCGGTCGGCCGGCGGCATCCAGATAGCGCACCTGCGGCAGTTGCGAGGCCGTCAAGGGGATCAGCTTGTAGGGGCGGGCAAGATAGTGGTATTGCAACGGCGGCTCGTATATCTGAGCGATGAACTGGTACTCGTTCGAACTGTAGGACCGGACGGGGTCGAGGTGCTTGGGACGCTCACTGAATGATGAGTATATGACATTCGAGGCTTTCTCCCCATTCGGGTAGGGGTTGTTCCACGCACCCTCGCTGCATGCTCCGAGCAGGCAGGCTATAATGGCGACAAACCAAGGGATGACTCGGTCGTTCACGTCGACACCGGGTCTACTTCTGACAGGTATGGATAGCTTTTCACTGGGCGGGCATTATAGACGGTCCTTCGGCAAAAATAATTCATGCCGGGGTCTCGGCATCCACCGAACTTAACCGATCAAGCAAGGAGACATCAATGGGATTCTTGGCAGGAAAACGTGCCCTGATCATCGGCATTGCGAGCAACCGTTCGATTGCCTGGGGAATCGCCGAGGCCATGAAACGCGAAGGGGCGGAACTGGCGTTCACGTACCAGAATGAGAAACTCAGGCCCCGGGTGGAAAAATTCGCTGCCGAATGCGGGGCGCATGTCACCCTGCCCTGCGACCTGGAAAACGATGACGAGATATCGGCACTGTTCGATACGCTGGGAGGCAGCTGGGATGGTCTCGACATTCTGGTCCATTCGGCCGCCTTTGCTCCAAGAGACGAACTCACGGGAGATTTCGTTGAGGTGACCACCCGCGAAGGCTCAAGAACCGCCCATGACATCAGCAGCTACAGCCTGACGGCACTGGGCAAGGCAGCCCGCCCCATGATGCGCGGGCATTCCGGGGCGATTCTCTCACTGACCTACATGGGGTCGGTGCGCGCCATGCCAAGCTACAACGTCATGGGCCTGGCCAAGGCCAGTCTGGAGGCCAACATACGGTACATGGCCTATGCCCTGGGTCCTGAAGGTATCCGGGTGAACGGTATCTCAGCAGGCCCCATCCGCACCCTCGCGGCCGCAGGCATCGCGGATTTCCGCAAGATGCTGGATCACGTCGAGCAGAATGCCCCGCTTCGCAAAAACGTGTCCATCGAGGAGGTGGGCAATGCCGCCGCGTTCCTGTGCTCCGATCTGGCCAGCGGGATCACGGGCGAAATCACCTACGTCGATGCAGGCTTCAACATCATCGGCATGTCCGGATACAACTGAGCCAGGCCGGCTGTTGACCAAATTCCGGACGCAGGGTTCAGGCAGTCCAAACCCTAGAGATTGTTCTCGAAAATCCGCACATCGAACTCTTCCTTGATCGACTGCAGGACGGCGCTGAACTCCCTGCGCCCGTAATTCACTCGCTGGGACAGCTGCAGGGCCACGGTCTCATCCAGCGCGTCCGGCGCATCTGTGACCGAATGCAACTCCAGCAGGGCAAAACTTCCGTCATCCAGAGCCACCCCGCCCACGGAGACGCCGCCTGCCTCGGGGCGGGCCGTAGTAAAGGCCAAGTTCATAATCTTGTCCGGAACCCGGTCATCATCGCGGTGCAGGGCACCGAGGCGGACTTGCTTCAGCGCATTCTTGTCTGCCAGCTCCTGCAGACCGATACCGCTTTGCAGCTGCGCATACATCTCCTCCCCTGCCTCGACAGCCTGCGTTGAGGCCTTGCGTGCACGCAGTCGCTCCTGGATCTGTCCGGCCACGTCTTCTCGGGCCTTCAGCTCAGGCACCTTGTGCTAGAGCACGGGAAACGCGAGCGCGGGGCCGTCGGGGGTGGTAGGCGGCAGCCCGCGGGGTTCCCGTGAAATA
>VXPJ01000050.1 GCA_009839635.1 Pseudomonadota bacterium | reverse complement strand
CGTTAACTGCCAAAAAAATTGGGGGCGAGCACGCATGTCGGCAAGTTCGTGCGCCGTGACCCGCCATGTGTCCGATCCAGCGAACCGGTGGAGGATGCATTGCAGAAAATGACAGAGAACTCGCTCACCGTGATGCCGGTACTGGAGGAGGGGTCCGAAAAGTTTCTCGGCATGATCACCAGCCAAGAGGTTCTGGATCTCATGATCATGGAGGCCCGCGGAGAACGCTGAGTCTGTGCAGTCCCGCCTCTTTGTTTTCAAAACTCAGACGGTTAGGTTATAGTCAAGATGCGGTCTGTATCAGTATCTCTGGGTGGCAAAAGACTGTGAACCCCGCCAGGCCCGGAAGGGAGCAACGGTAGCGGTTATTTTGGGTGCTTTGGGACGGCTGATGCAGGTCGCCCCGCAATCGAGACAGAAAAGCCTGCAAGAATCCCGGCAATGAGTTATCAAGCATTAGCACGCAAGTGGCGGCCCGGGAACTTTGCCGAGGTTGTAGGCCAGGTACATGTTGTAAAAGCGCTTTCGAATGCCCTGGACCAGCAGCGGCTGCATCATGCCTATCTGTTCACGGGAACACGGGGGGTAGGCAAGACGACTCTGGCACGGATTTTTGCCAAGTGCCTGAATTGTGAGAAAGGCGCCAGCGCCAAGCCCTGCGGCGCATGCAGTGCTTGCCAGGAAATCGATGAGGGCAGATACATTGATCTCATCGAAGTGGATGCAGCCTCGCGCACCAAGGTAGAGGATACCCGCGAGTTGCTTGATAACGTTCAGTACAGCCCGACCCGGGGTCATTTCAAGGTGTACCTGATCGATGAAGTCCATATGCTGTCGGGACACAGTTTCAACGCTTTGCTGAAGACTCTGGAAGAGCCGCCACCGCACGTGAAGTTCTTGCTGGCGACCACGGACCCGCAGAAACTGCCGATGACCGTGCTGTCGCGCTGTCTGCAGTTCAACCTGAAAAAACTCCCGGAGGATGCAGTAGTACAGCAACTGGAAATGATCATGCAGGCCGAGAACGTGCCGTTCGAAAGGCCGGCCCTGTACTCCATCGCACGGGTTGCCGATGGCAGCATGCGTGATGCATTGAGCCTGCTGGACCAGGCGATTGCTTACAGCAAGGAAAACGTCACTGACAGCGCCATGCATGAAATGCTGGGCACCGTACCGAGAGAGTATATGCAAAAACTGGTGCAGGCGCTGATCGATGAGAACGCTGCGGAAATCATGCAGTGTTCGCATGAACTGGCGCAGCTTTCAGCCGATTTCGGCAGCTTGCTTGATGACATGATCGATATACTCCACCAGGCTGCAATCTCCCAGGCGGTGCCGGATGCCACGCATAGCACAGGGTCCGATGATGCGCTTGCAGGTAAGTTAAGCAAACGGCTGAGCCCCGAGGATGTGCAACTGTTTTACCAGATCGCGCTGGTCGGGCGCCGCGACTTGTACCTGCACACCTCGCAGCAAAGTGCGCTGGAAATGACATTGCTGCGCATGCTTGCATTTCGCCCTGCGGGCCAGGATTTGGCAGGACAGGAAGTGCGGGCACCTCGCAACGATACCGTGCCCAGGGACGTTCAAGACAGCACGGAACCGGGAGCCGAAAAAACAATCGGCGAGCTTGTCAAAAACGGATCCTGGCCCGAACTGGTTGAAAAGCTGGGCATACAGGGCGCTGCACATTCGCTGGCTTCAAGCTGTAGCGTGAAAACGGCCACCCGGGACAGGGTGGTTTTAAATCTGGCGAAACAGCATGAAGGCATTGCTATCCCGAATGCGCGCCGGAAATTGCAGGAGGCATTGCAGGCGTACTTCAATCGAGATGTGGAGTTGGAAATCGAGCCTACAGATCAGGACATTGATACCCCGGCAAAGAAGAAAACCCGTGCAATGGAAGAAAGGCAGTCTCTGGTCGAAAAACAGGTCGAAGAGGACGAGGTCGTCAAGGCATTCAGATCAAGTTTTGGTGCAGAGGTTGTCGCAGGTTCAGTAAAACCCATTGGAGAATGACTGTCATGCAAGGTGGACTCGGAAACTTGATGAAAAAAGCGCAGCAGATGCAGGAAGACATGAAAAAGGCGCAGGAGGAGTTGAAAAATCTCGAGGTCGAGGGCAAGTCAGGTGGTGGCCTGGTGACTATCGTGATGACCGGGAAACACGAGGTGCGCAAGGTGCATATCGATGAGAGCCTGTTGAAGGAGGACAAGGACATGCTGGAAGACCTGATTGCAGCAGCGCTCAACGATGCATCCAACAAGGTGGACCAGTCCACCAAGGATCGGTTCTCCAGCCTGGCCAGCGGCTTGGATCTGCCGGGCGGAATGAAGTTGCCTTTTTGACCCGGTATGTCCGTCAATTATCTGGATGACGGTGAACTGGCTCCGCCATCGCTGCTGAGCCTGCTGATCGAATCCCTGCAATGTCTCCCCGGGGTTGGTCCAAAGTCTGCGCAGCGCATGGCATTTCACCTGCTGCAGCGCAACCGGGAGGGTGCGAAAGGTCTGGCAGATGCCCTGAACCGGGCTATCGATGAAATCGGACACTGCAAAAATTGCCGCATTTTTACCGAGCATGAGTCCTGCTCGATCTGTCTGGATGCCTCAAGGGTCCGCACGAAAATCTGTGTCGTGGAGAACCCCGCAGATGTCTTCACCATTGAGAAGAGTACGGATTACAAGGGTCTGTACTTTGTGTTGATGGGCAGTCTTTCCCCGCTGGATGGAATCGGCCCCCAGGAACTCGGATTGCCGATTCTGGAGAGGCGCTTTTCAGAAGAGGCTGTGGACGAGGTGATTTTGGCAACCAACTCGACAGTCGAAGGTGAAGTGACTGCACATGTATTGAATGAAATGGCAGCCAAGCAGGGCATCAAGACCACCCGCCTGGCGCAGGGAGTGCCGGTAGGCGGCGAACTGGAGTTTGTCGATCAAAACACAATTGCACAGGCGTTTGCCAGTCGCAAAACCTACTAGCAGCCAGTCCAGCACCGCCATGCACCCAGGCCATATTTGTGCCGACTTGGATGTGGCCCTGAAAATTTCACCGGGTCCGGCACAGTTATGTGTTAAATTTTTCCAGAGTAAATCCTGTAAAACATGCAAGAAAGCGGGTATGTATGCGCTCCGGTAATCTGGTTTGGATCGATTTGGAAATGACGGGCCTCGACCCCTTCAGCGACCGTATCATTGAAATTGCGGCCGTGGTTACCAACAAGGACCTGGAAGAACTGGCGGTGGGACCCGTGCTTGCAATTCACCAGGAACCCTCGGTGCTCCAGGCCATGGATGACTGGAATACCAAGCAGCATGCCAGGTCCGGATTGACCGAACGCGTCCGAAACAGCGAGGTCAGTGAGGCGCAGGCGGAGCAGGCGGTCCTGAATTTCATTCGCCAGCATGTGCCCAGCAATGATTCCCCGATGTGTGGCAACAGCATATGCCAGGACCGGCGGTTCCTGGCGCGGTTCATGCCTGAACTCGAACGCTACTTCCACTACCGCAATCTTGACGTCAGTACCCTGAAGGAGCTGGCACAACGCTGGTACCCGAAAGAGAGGGGCTTTGATAAAGAATCCAAGCACCTTGCACTGGACGATATCCGGGGCTCAATCGAGGAGCTCAGATACTATCGGAGTCACCTCCTGAAAAGCACAGTCTGAGGGTTGGTCTCAGGCAGCCATGCCTGCTGTTTTTGTGCAAAGGCTTCGGTGTTCGGGTCCAGCACCGTGTCGATGTGTTCCAGTTCAGGGTTCGTGCCCGGATAGTCGAGGGTATAGTGCAGGCCGCGACTTTCTTTGCGGGACAATGCGCTCTTGATGATGATGTCTGCAACCAGCGTGATGTTCCTCAACTCGATCAGGTCACCGTTCACACGGAAGTTGCTGTAATACTCGTCAATTTCCGAGATGAGCAAATCCACTCGCCGTTTGGCCCGCTGGAGCCGCTTTGTGGTGCGTACGATGCCCACGTAGTCCCACATGAACCTTCTCAATTCGTCCCAGTTATGGGCGACAACAATCTCTTCATCGGGTTCTGTCACACGACTCTCATCCCATGGAGGGATGTTCCAATCGAATGCTTGCGGGTGGTTGTCGGCATTGATCTCCTGGCTCGTTGCATTGGCAAAGACCAGGCATTCAAGCAGGGAATTGCTGGCCATGCGATTAGCACCATGCAACCCGGTGTGCGTGGTCTCACCAATCGCGTACAGATGGCTGACATCCGTACGGCCCTTCAGGTCCGTCATCACTCCGCCGCAGGTGTAATGCGCGGCAGGTACCACCGGTACCGGCTCCCTGCACATGTCATAGCCCAGTTTCAAACAACGTGCATAGACGTTGGGAAAGTGCTGCTGTATGAATTTCTTGGGCTTGTGGCTGATGTCCAGATACACGCAATCGATACCCAGCTTTTTCATCTTGTGGTCGATTGCACGGGCAACGATGTCGCGGGGTGCGAGTACGCCGCGCGAGTCAAATTCATGCATGAAATCCGAACCATCGGGAAGCAGCAGTCTGCCTCCTTCTCCTCGCACGCTCTCCGTGATCAGATAGGACTTTGCGTTTGGGTGGTACAGGCATGTGGGGTGGAATTGCATGAATTCCATGTTTGCAATGCGACAGCCCGCCCGCCAGGCCATGGCAATGCCATCTCCCGATGATCCATCCGGGTTGCTGGTGTACAGGTATACCTTGTTCGCGCCTCCCGTTGCCAGTACGACGTGCCGGGCCCTGAATGTCTCCACACGCTGCTTGCCTGTATCCAGTACATAGGCGCCCACGCAGCGGTTCTCGGCCCCGGCGCCTGGCGCACCCGGGAGCTTGTGCGTGGTGATCAGGTCAATTGTGATGTGCTGTTCGAATACCTGGATATGCGCTTTCTCGGAGACGGCTCGGATGAGCGTATTCTGTATGGCCCGGCCCGTTGCATCCGCTGCATGCACCACCCTTCGCTGGGTGTGACCGCCTTCGCGCGTCAGGTGCAAATAGGATTTACCGTCTGCCCCTTTCTCGCGCGTGAACCTGATACCGAGGTCCGTCAGCCAGGCGATCATTTCCTTGCCATGGACGACGGTGTGATACACCGCGTTTTCGTCGCAAAGTCCCACACCCGCATCCACGGTGTCCGCCATGTGCTGGTCAATGGAGTCGCCTTCGTCGATGACCGCGGAAATCCCGCCCTGGGCCCAGGCCGTACTGCCTGCATCCAGGCTGCCCTTGGAGAGCACAGCCACCTGCATGCTCGGGTCAATGCGCAACGCCAGGCTCAGGCCGGCGGCGCCGCTGCCGATGATCAGTACGTCGAAATCATGCATGAGTGGACGAATTTCCCGTAATGCAGACGGACTGCGTTGCAAATGATATGTCCCAGTTTAGCAAAACCGGGTGGTTACACAGTAATATGGGAAATCACAAGGGTCCGGTAAGAACTCTTTCGATTTGAAATTGTCATAGTGGGTATGGCAAGTCAGCTAGGGACAGCCGATGGTAAAGGAGCCAAGCCCAAATGGGCGCAAACAATCACGATAGGGAGCTGGTAAGAAGAGCTCAGAGAGGGGACAAGGCAGCATTCGATGCACTGGTAATCAAGTATCAGTACAAGGTGATCAATCTTGTGCGTCGCTTTGTACAGGATGAGGACGAGGCCCAGGATGTCGCGCAGGAAGCTTTTATCAAGGCCTATCGGGGGCTAGCAAATTTTCGGGGTGACAGCGCTTTTTATACGTGGCTGTATCAGATTGTGGTTAATTCCGCCAAGAATCATATCGTGTCGAAACGCCGCAAGACGCCCACCTATACGGTGGATGTCGAGGATGCCGAGCGTATGGAGTCGGCTACCCTGATGAAAGAGCAGGATACTCCGGAAGGGAACTTGCTTACCCGCGAGATCGAGAATACCGTCTGGCAAGTGATACAGGGACTGCATGATGATCTGAGAACCGCCATCACGCTGCGCGAAATCGAGGGTATGAGCTATGACGAAATCGCCAGTGTAATGCAGTGTCCGGTCGGGACGGTCAGGTCCAGGATTTTTCGCGCACGTGCGGCCATCGATAAATGCCTTAAACCGCTGCTATACTGAATGTACAGAGAGATCACGCCATGAAGGAAACGGACCAGGAACTTGTATCCAGAATACTGGATGAAGAGATCTCCGAGTTTGAAACTCGGCGCATTTTAAAGGAAATACAGCAGGACCCAGAACTGTATTCAACGTACCAGCGTTACAACCTCATCGGCGATGCCATGCGCAGGCAACTGCCCAGCCGGCTGAATCCCGATTTCAGCAAGGAAGTCATGGGCAAACTGTCTCCCGACCCGGAGTCGGGAGCCCGGAGACCGATGCACTGGCCCGGGAACATGAAGATCCCGGTGGGGATGGGAATCGCTGCCTTGCTCGCCGTCTTTTCTTTCGTGATGCTGCAGGATTTTATCCCGTTGACCCCGTCATCAAGCGTTGCCCCGATGCAGATCGCCGAGCACGTGGCCGAGGACGAGGTTCAGGATTTTGCCTCAAGCCCCAAGGCGGCCGAGGACTTCAACAGCTACATCGTCAACCATGCCGAATATGCATCGCCCCGCGTGTCCATGCCCCGCGTGAGAATTGTAAGTTACAACCGTCCCTACAGTGAAAATGGCAATCAATAGAAAATGTTTTTGATTCGACTGCTGCTGGCCACCTTGCTGGCAGGCAATATTTCTGCCGTTTTGGCAGAAGACAAAATCTGGAAGTTGTTGAACCAGATGAACCATACCCTGGAGACTGGCAATTACCAGGGTACGTTCGTGTTTATGCACGACGGCAAGGTGGAGACCTTGAAAATTGTGCATGGCCACTCGGACTACGGTGTACGCGAAAAGCTGGTGTCCCTTACAGGCGATGCACGGGAAGTGATCCGGGACCGGGATGTGCTGACCTGCATTTGGCCGAAAGATAAGCTGGTCGTCATTGAAACAGCATCGTCCCGATACGGCCTGCCATCCTTTTTGCCGGAGAATCTCGACGATCTGGCCCTGCACTACAAATTGAAGGAAACAGGTTCGGCACGGATTGCCGGGTTCATCTGCCAGATCGTGCGCTTCACCCCTCTGGATGCCTATCGGTATGGGCATGAACTGTGCATCGATACCGATTCGGGAATGTTGCTCAAATCAAGAACCTTCGATACAGAAGGTGAAAGCATAGAAAGCATGATGTTCACCAGCTTCAGCATGCTCGAATCCGTGCCGGATTCGATGTTCAGTCGAAGCACACCCCTGGAAGGTTACACATGGAAGGTCGCGGGGCTTGGACAAGACGGGGAAATGCCACCGGATCATGCATGGAAAATACGCAATTTACCTCCTGGGTTTTCCCTGAGCAGCGTGACAAGGCGCCAGACGAGCGCAAGCAAAAGCCCGGTCCAGCATATTGTGCTGACGGATGGCCTGGCCTCGGTTTCGGTATTCATCAGCAAGGTGAAGGATCCCCGGCACTTTTATGAAGGTGTACACAACAAAGGGGTGATCAGTGCGTATGCACGTGATCTGAACCGGCATCAGATCACAGTCATCGGCGAGGTTCCCGAGGGCACTGTAATAAGCATTGGCGAGTCAGTTTTCTACTCGGGTCCCTGACTGCCGGTTGCCCGCATAAACCCGTTTAACTCTTTACTTGGATCACAAGGTCTGGCTTGTAACGAAGTAGTGTGCAAGACAGACCAGTACGTTAACGCGGAGTGCAGATAATGAAAATTGGGAATACTGTTGTAAGTTACTTAATCGGGTTCGGTTTCCTGCTGGCGATTGCTGCCCAGGCCCAGAGTCGTTCCGGTCTTCCGGACTTTACTGAACTCGTCGAAGACACTGCTGGCGTTGTAGTGAATATCAGTACAAGCAAACCGACCAGGGTGCAGCGCGGTCTGCCTCCCGGCATGGACATTCCCGGGTTCCCCAAAGACGGTCCGTTTGGTGATTTTTTCCAAAGGTTTTTTGGCGAACAAGGCGAAGGTGGCGGGGAGTCCTTCAATTCACGCTCACTGGGCTCCGGCTTCATTATTTCGGATGACGGCTACGTCATTACCAATCACCATGTCGTGAAGGATGCGGAAGAGATCATCGTCAAGCTGAGCGATCGAAGGATGCTGGTCGCCGAACTCGTCGGCAGCGATCCCCGCAGTGACATTGCATTGCTGAAACTGGACGCCTCGGATTTGCCGACAGCCCAGCTTGGCACTTCCGAGGACGTGAGGGTCGGGCAGTGGGTGCTGGCCATAGGCTCGCCGTTCGGGTTTGACGCTTCGGTGACCGCGGGCATCGTGAGTGCCAAGGGACGCAGCCTGCCGAGTGAGAACTATGTCCCGTTCATCCAGACGGATGTGGCAATCAACCCGGGAAATTCCGGCAGCCCGCTGTTTGACCTGGATGGCAATGTGATCGGCATCAATTCCCAGATCTACACCCGCTCAGGCGGCTTTATGGGCTTGTCGTTTGCCATCCCGATCGAAGTTGCCGTCGATGTCGTGGATCAGCTCAAGACCCATGGTTTCGTCTCCCGGGGCTGGCTGGGAGTGTACATCCAGGAAGTGACCATGGAGCTTGCCCAGTCCTTTGGCATGGACAAGCCGGCGGGCGCGCTGGTGGCCAAGATCCTGCCCGGAAGCCCGGCAGAGGATACGGATCTTGAGGTGGGTGACATCATTTTGGGCTATAACGGCGAAGAGATAGAAAGTTCTGCCGCGTTGCCGGTCATGGTCGGTCAGACCAAGGTGGGTGAGACTGTAAAACTGAAAGTCATGCGCGATGGCAAGACCCGGATCGTCAAGCTGAAGATCGGTCAGTTACCGGACAAGGACCAGGTCCTGGCAAGCCAGGATGACCCCGAGGAAGAACAGACCGATACCGTGCTGGGCCTGTCCCTGCGCGCACTCTCTGAACAGGAGACCGAGACCATGAAGCTGGACAAGGGTGGCCTGGTGGTACTTGATGTACAAGGGGACCCTGCGAAATTTGCAGGAATCCGGAAGGGCGATGTGATCCAGATGGTCAATGGCAAACCTGTGGATACGGTCGGTGACTTCAAGGCCCTCGTTGAAAATCTGCCGGCCGGTAAGTATGTCTCCTTGCTCGTGCAACGCCCGCAAGGCCCGGAATTTCTGGCCATGCGGATCCCTGAAAAACCGTGAGAGGATGCTGATGAGGTATCATGCACAGGCCCGGTGATCCACGGGTACAGGTACAAGAGGGGGCCTGCTGGTCAAGGTTGTTAATGACATGGAGCGTATCCGCAACTTTTCCATCATCGCACATATCGACCATGGGAAATCCACGTTAGCTGACCGCTTCATCCAGCACTGCGGTGGCCTGTCCGAGCGCGAGATGAGTGAACAGGTGCTGGACTCCATGGATCTCGAGCGCGAGCGTGGAATCACGATCAAGGCGCAGAGCGTATCCTTGCGATACCGGGCCAGGGATGGCCAGGAATACGGACTGAATTTCATCGACACCCCCGGGCACGTTGACTTTTCCTATGAGGTGTCGCGCTCCCTGGCTGCCTGCGAAGGCGCGCTGCTGATCGTTGATGCCTGTCAGGGCGTGGAGGCCCAGAGCGTTGCCAATTGTCACACCGCAGTTGCCCTCGGCCTGGAGATCATCCCTGTGCTCAACAAGATTGACCTGCCGTCTGCGGACCCCGTGCGCGTGGCATCCGAGATCGAGGAAGTGATCGGCATTGATGCATCGGAGCCGTTGCTGGTGAGTGCCAAGACCGGACAGGGAGTGGAAGAAGTGCTGGAAGCGATCGTGCACCGGTTCCCTGCACCCGCGGGGATGGAATCTGCACCGCTGAAAGCGCTGGTCATCGATTCGTGGTTTGACAGTTACGTGGGTGTGATCTCGCTCGTGCGCGTGGTGCAGGGCGCCATCAGGCCAAAACAGAAAATCACGGCCATGTCATCGGGCCAGCGCTACCAAGTCGAGAAACTGGGAATATTCACTCCCAAGCGTACAAACACGCAGAGCCTGGAGTCGGGGCAGGTGGGGTTCGTGGTCTGCGGAATCAAGGATGTTTCTGCAGCGAAAATAGGCGACACCTTTACGTCGGCCTCAAATCCTGCGGACAGCCCGCTGGAAGGATTCAAGGAAGTCCAGCCCAATGTTTTTGCGGGCGTCTTTCCAATCAACTCCAACGACTACGAGCCGTTTCGCACTGCGCTTGAAAAACTACGCCTCAACGACTCGGCCTTTACGTATGAACCGGAAACCTCGGATGCCCTGGGGTTTGGCTTTCGGTGCGGTTTTCTTGGCATGCTGCATATGGAAATCGTCCAGGAGCGCCTGGAACGTGAATACGCACTGGACCTGATCACCACCGCACCTACGGTAGTGCATGAAGTGCATACCACGGATGGTGAAACCAGCTATGTTCACAATCCCTCGGCACTGCCGCCGGCCAACAGGATTCGGGAAGTCCGGGAACCGGTGATCCAGGCATCCATTCTGGTGCCACACAAGTTTGTCGGCAATGTAATCACCCTGTGCATGGAGCGGCGGGGTACGCAAAAGAGCCTGCACTACCATGGCAGCCAGGTGTCCCTGGTGTTCGAATTGCCGCTGAGTGAAGTGGCCCTGGATTTTTTCGACAAGCTGAAGTCGGTCAGCCGCGGTTACGCCTCGTTTGACTATGAACAGTCTCATTTTGCAGCGGCGCCCCTGGTCAAGCTTGACATCCTGATCAACGGCGAGCGGGTGGATGCCTTGTCCACCGTGGTGCACAGGAGCCAGGCC
>VXPJ01000090.1 GCA_009839635.1 Pseudomonadota bacterium | reverse complement strand
CAACACAAGGGTCCGGTGGCATATGTCTCGATCATGGAAGGCTGCAGCAAGTACTGCACCTACTGTGTCGTGCCCTATACCCGCGGCGAGGAATTCAGCCGCCCGCTGCAGGATGTGCTCGACGAGATTCGCATGCTAGTGCGCCAGGGTGCGCGGGAAGTCACCCTGCTGGGGCAAAACGTAAATGGCTACAGGGGACTGGACCGCCATGGCGATATCGTCGACTTTTCCCTGCTGCTTTACTACGTCAGCAGCCTGGAAGGCATCCGGAGAATTCGTTACACCAGTTCCCACCCGATCGAGTTCTCGGACAACCTGATCGACGCCTATGCCGAGATTCCGGAGCTGGTCAACCACGTGCATCTGCCGGTACAAAGCGGCTCGGACAGGATCCTGGCAGCCATGAAGCGCGGCTACACGGCACTGGAGTACAAGTCGATCATCAAGAAATTGCGCAGGCACCGGCCGGATATCAGCATTTCATCGGATTTCATTGTCGGCTTCCCAGGCGAAACGGGCCAGGATTTCGAGTGCACCATGGAGCTCGTGGAAGAGATCGGCTTCGACCAGTCCTACAGCTTCATCTACAGCCGCAGGCCCGGCACGCCCGCCGCATCCCTGGAAGATGACGTTCCCCTGGAGGTGAAAAAGCACAGGCTGCAGTCGTTGCAGAACACCATCAGTGCCGCCTCCATGGCCTACTCGAAAGCCATGCTGGGAACAGAGCAGACGGTCCTGGTCGAGGGCTATTCGAAGAAATCCGAACTCGAGTTCGCAGGCAGGACCGAAAACAACCGCGTCGTCAATTTCGCAGCCCCGGAGCCTGTCATCGGGAAGTTCGTCCGTCTTGGAATCACGGACGCATTTCCTAATTCATTGCGGGGCGTTTATCATGAAACCCTGTCGTAGAGGAAATAAAACTTTTGCCAGCTGAAGCCTATTCCGTAAATATTGTCCTGGAACCAGCCGACAACCCGCGCCTTGCCAACCTGTGCGGGCCATTGAACGGGCATTTGCAGCAGCTTGAGAAAAGACTGGGTGTCGAGATCACCAATCGGGGCAATGCCTTTTCCATCAGCGGCGAAGCCAAGGCAACCAACGCCGCCGTCGAGGTGCTGAAGGAACTGTATGACTCGACCAAAACCCAGGTCCTGTCGTCTTCGGACATTCATCTCCACCTGCAGGAATCTGAGCTTGCAAACATAGCGGAGCAGAAGCTCAGGGCTGCTCCCCGCACGGTTTACACGAAGCGCAGCGTGATCAAGCCACGCGGTGCGAACCAGGAACGATACGTGCAGCTCATTGAAGAGAACGATCTGGTGTTCGGAATCGGTCCGGCGGGCACCGGGAAGACCTACCTGGCCGTGGCCTGTGCGGTGGCAGCTCTTGAGCATGACAAAACCCGCAAGCTTGTCCTGGTACGCCCTGCGGTGGAGGCCGGGGAACGGCTGGGATTTTTGCCGGGCGACCTAGCGCAGAAAATCGACCCGTACCTGAGGCCTATGTACGACGCGTTGTATGAAATGATGGGCTATGAGAGGGTCAGCAAGCTGGTGGACAGGAACGTGATCGAGATTGCCCCGCTGGCCTACATGCGCGGGCGTACCCTGAACGATGCCTATATCATTCTGGATGAGGCGCAGAACACGACTGTTGAGCAGATGAAGATGTTTCTGACGCGCATCGGCTTCGGCTCGAAAGCGATTGTCACCGGTGACATCACGCAGATTGACCTGCCAAGCATGAAGGAGTCCGGCCTGAAGCATGCAAGGCGCATCCTGGGAGATACCGAAGGGGTCTCTTTTTGCAATTTCGATGCCCGCGACATCGTGCGCCATCCGCTGGTCAAGAAAATCATCCGGGCCTACGACAACGATGCAGACTGACTGATCTCCCACGGGCGTGGCCATTCACCTAGACGTACAGATCGCAACCCGAGACCACAGCATACCTGCCGAGTCGGATTTCAGGCGATGGGCAGGCGGGATACAGTCTCCGGAGTCCGGTGCGAGTGCCTGTCTGCGCGTTGTTGACCGGGAAGAGGCACGGGCGCTGAATCACCAGTACCGCAAGGTGGACAAGGCCACGAATGTGTTGTCCTTCCCGGCTTCACTGCCGAAGGGAGTGGACCTGCATTTTCTTGGCGATGTTGTCATTTGTGCGCCACTGGTTGCGGAGGAGGCCACCCGGCAGGGCAAGGATGCGCATGCCCATTGGGCGCACCTGCTCGTGCATGGTATTTTGCATCTTCAGGGCTATGCCCACGATGAAGATGACGAGGCCGGGGAAATGGAAGCATTGGAAACCGCGATATTAAGTCAGCTGGGAATACCGAACCCCTATTGAACCATCATGTCAGGCTCGAGCATCACAACCCCTAGACGATTCAATTTCGCCGGTTTTTTCAAAATGCTTTTTGAAAAAACGCCTGCAGATCGTGCAGAGATCATCCAGTTGTTACACCAGTCCAGGGCAAAGGGCATCATCGATGGCGACATACTCGAGATGATCGAAGGTGCCGTACAGGTGTCGGAAATCCAGGTGAAAAACATCATGGTTCCGCGCTCGCATATGGTCGTAGTGAATGAGGGCAGCAGCCTGCAGGATATGCTGCCCACCATCATCGACTCGGCACACTCGAGGTTCCCGGTAGTGGGCGACAGCCGTGACGAGGTACTGGGCATCTTGCTGGCCAAGGACCTGTTGCGCTACTTCATGGCTGGCAAACAGGATGATTTCAGCCTGGAGGACGTATTGCGCCCGGCGGTCGTGGTCCCTGAAAGCAAACGGGTGAACACACTGCTGAACGAGTTCAAGGATGGCCGTAACCACATGGCAATCGTCGTGGACGAGTACAGCGGGGTGTCGGGACTGGTGACGATCGAGGATGTGCTGGAGCAAATCGTCGGCGATATCACGGATGAACATGATGCAGCCGAAGACAGCTACATTGTTGAACACTCGAAGGGGCAGTACGGAGTGAAGGCCCTGACGCCGATCGAGGAATTCAACGAATTTTTTGCTACCCAGTACAGCGACACGGATTTTGAGACGTTCGGAGGTCTGGTCTTGAGCAAGTTTGGTCACCTGCCCAAAAAAGGTGAGAAGATCAAATTTGATCGCTTTACCGTGGAAGTTCTGCGTTCTGACCGTAGAAGGCTTCATCTCCTCAATGTCTCGGACGGCCCCGAGCGAACCTGACCCCACCGGCACACGCCTTTCTGACTGGTAGGACCGGGAGCAGAGTTCCATGATAGACATGCCCGCACTTCCACGTCCAGTCGTGATGCTGATCATGGCGCTCGCCGGGGCCTTGCTGGTGTGCGGCTTTGCACCGTTCTCGTGGTGGGGACTGACGCTCGTCTGTCCTGCCATCCTGTATGCATTCGTCCTGGGCCGCACCGGCAGGGATGCGTTTTCCCTTGGTTATGTTTTCGGGCTGTTCTATTTCGGTTTCGGGGTCTCCTGGACGTACAACAGCATTCACGAATTTGGCCATGCCCCGGTTCTGCTGAGTGCCGTGCTGGTAGCACTGCTGGTGCTGGCGCTCGCACTGTTTCCGGCACTGACCGCGGCCCTGTACTCGTGGCTGCGCTGTGATCGTGCGGCCGATCCCCGGGGCGCACTTGCGTTTGCTACCCTCTGGGTGTTGTTCGAATGGGTGCGTGGCTGGATTTTCACGGGCTTTCCCTGGCTGCTGATCGGACACGCGCATCACTCGAGCCCACTGCAGGGCATCCTGCCCCTGCTAGGCAGCCTTGGCGCCAGCTGGGTGGCCCTGCTGATCAGCTGCCTTGTGACAGTCCTGGTGCTCGGATCAACCCGTCACAGGCTCATTGGCGCAGCCAGCCTGGTGCCGATCGCAGCAGCGCTTTTGCTCGCAGGCCAGGTCAAGTGGACCACCCCGCAGCAAGAGTCACTCAGTGTTGCCCTGATCCAGGCGAACATCCCCCAGGAGCTCAAGTGGGATCGTGCCCAGAAGCGCCATATCCTGGGCAAGTATCTACAGCTCAGCGAAGCACACCAGGATGCCGACATCATCATCTGGCCGGAAACTGCCATCCCGGCCTACTATGCGACGGTGAAGGACACCTTCATTCCCGAACTGGAAAAGATTGCTGCTGCGGGCGATGTCGACTTCCTGGTCGGGCTGTTCACGCACGATCCGGACAGCGGCAGGGTCTATAACTCGGTCATGACCCTGGGGGAGGAGCAAAGCTTCTATGCGAAGCGCCACCTCGTGCCCTTTGGTGAATATATTCCATTGCGAAATATCGCATCGTTTCTGGCGGACTATATCGTTCTTCCGATGTCGGACATGAGCAGTGGTGCAGGACGCCCGCTGGTCAGGCTGAAAGGGCATTTTGCGGGCGCCTCCATCTGCTATGAAGTCGTGTATGGAGATGAAGTGATCGAAGCCATGCCGGAGGCCAGGTTTTTGATCAATGTCAGTAACGATGCCTGGTTCGGAGACTCCCTCGCACCCCACCAGCACCTGGAAATCGCACGTTCCAGGGCGATCGAAACAGGCCGGTACCTGCTTCGTGCAACCAGCACGGGGATCTCGGCCGTGATCGATCCCGGTGGCGCCATCGTCAAGCAGTCTGCTCAGTTTCGAGAAGAGGTCGTGCGCGCAAAAATCCGGCCCCATACCGGGCTGACCCCGTATTCGCGCTGGGGTGATTCGGCAATTATCGCGATCCTGTCAGGTATTTTCCTTATAATCTGCCTGCATCGATGGTATACCCTGCGATCTGCGAAGCACTAACTCCTGAACTGCCCCCGATCGGATTCAACCTATCATGACAACGGTTCCACTTGTCCCAGTCATATTATCCGGGGGTTCGGGCACGCGCCTGTGGCCGCTCTCCAGGAAACTGTACCCGAAACAGTTTATTCCCCTCAAGGACGGCAAAAGCCTGTTCCAGTCCACCGTCGAGCGCATCCAGGCGCTGGGGCATGCCGATGACCTGTTGGTGGTCTGCAACGAGGAGCACCGTTTCATGGCAGCCGAACAGTTGCGCCTGTCGGGGCTGGAGCACTCCGCCATCATCCTGGAGCCCGTGGGACGGAACACGGCCCCGGCAATCACCATCGCGGCCCTGCATGCACTGAAGTACAGTGACGACGCCCAGTTGCTGGTCCTGCCCGCCGACCACATCGTGCAGGACCTGGATAAATTTGCACAAGCGCTCTCAGCGGCCCGGCAGGCAGCAGAGGACCGGCTGGTGGCGTTCGGTGTGTTGCCGCGCCACGCCGAAACCGGCTACGGGTACATCAGGTTCGAGAGACCTGATGCTGGCAGTTCCGGGGAGATTCTTGATATCGGGGAGTTTGTGGAAAAACCCGATGCCGAAACCGCCAAGGCCTACCTGGAAAGTGGAAACTACCTGTGGAACAGCGGCATGTTCCTGTTTCCCGCCCGCCTGTACGTTGAGGAAATCAGGCGTTTGCACGCGGACATTTTTGATGCCTGCCGTGAAGCCCATGAAGGCAACAGACAGGACTTCGATTTCATCCATCTGGACTCGCAGGCCTTTGCGCGTGCCCCCAATATTTCCGTGGACTACGCAGTCATGGAGAAAACTGCCAAGGCGGCCGTGGTCCAACTGGACAGTGACTGGAGCGACGTTGGCTCCTGGCATGCACTGTGGGACTCGTTCCAGAAGGATTCGAGCGGCAATGCAACCTCGGGAGATGTGATCACCGAGGACTGCAAGGGTTGTTACATTCACGCGAGTCACCGCATGGTGGCTGCGGTGGGTACCGAGGACCTTGTCGTGGCAGAAACCGCGGACGCGATTCTTGTTGCCCCTCGCGAGCGAGCCCAGGAAGTCAAGGACATCGTTGCAAGGCTGAAGGATGAGGAACGGGGCGAGGTCGAGCTCCACCCCAAGGTATACCGGCCCTGGGGCGCGTACGAAACCATTGATATCGAAGACCGCTTTCAGGTGAAGCGCATCACGGTCAACCCGGGTCAGGCACTGTCCCTGCAGATGCACCGTCACCGGGCCGAACACTGGGTAGTGGTCAAGGGCCAAGCACTTGTTACCTGCGGAGAGGACAAGTTCCAGCTCGGTGAAAACGAGTCGACCTACATTCCTGCAGGCACCCGCCACCGCCTTGAAAACCCGGGCACGGAGCCCCTGGAGCTGATCGAAGTGCAGTCCGGCTCCTATCTGGGCGAGGACGATATCGTACGTTTTGAAGACGCCTATGGGCGCTGAGCATGGCAGGCACGTATAACCCGCACGATCTCGAGCCGCTGGTCCAGCAGGAGTGGGAACGGCAGGGTTCGTTTGAAGTGGTGGAAGACGAGGATCGGGAGAAGTTCTACTGCCTGTCGATGTTTCCCTATCCCAGCGGAAACCTGCACATCGGACATGTCCGCAATTACACCATTGGCGATGTCATCAGCCGGTTCCAGCGCATGCAGGGTAAGAACGTGATGCAGCCGATGGGCTGGGATGCCTTTGGCCTGCCCGCGGAGAATGCCGCTATCGAGAACCAGGTTCCGCCTGCCAAATGGACCTACGAGAACATCCGCTACATGCGCGACCAGCTCAAGCGGCTGGGCTTTGCCTATGACTGGAGCCGTGAGTTGGCCACGTGCAGCCCGGAATACTACCGCTGGGAGCAGTGGTTCTTCACCCGGCTCTATGAGAAAGGACTGGTCTACAAGAAAAAAGCCATCGTCAACTGGGACCCGATGGACCAGACCGTGCTTGCCAATGAGCAGGTGATCGAAGGGCGTGGCTGGCGCTCGGGCGCCGTGATCGAGCGCAAGGAAGTGACCCAGTGGTTTTTGAGAATCACGGCCTATGCCGAGGAGTTGCTGGACGACCTGAAACAGCTGGACGGCTGGCCTGAGCGGGTACGGACCATGCAGGCCAACTGGATCGGCCGTTCGGAAGGCGTGGAAATCGTTTTTTCCGTGGAAGACCAGCAGGACCTCCAGGTGTTCACCACGCGCCCCGACACCCTGTTTGGCGTCACGTGTCTTGCCGTCGCCCCCGAGCATGCACTGGCCGTGCATGCCGGCGAAAGCTCTTCGCAGGTAGCAGACTTTTTGAAGGAGTGTGCACAGACCCGGACCTCCGAGGCCGAGATCAGCACACTGGAGAAAAAGGGGATCGACACGGGCCTGTACGCAGTTCATCCGCTGACTTCCGAGAAAGTCCCGATCTGGGTCGCAAACTTCGTGCTGATCGAGTACGGCTCGGGGGCCGTGATGATGGTGCCCGCCCATGACCAGCGTGACTGGGAGTTTGCCAGCAAGTTCCAGTTGCCGATCAAACCCGTCGTGTTCCCAAACAAGGACAACCTCGACATCGATCTCTCCAAGGGTGCCTTTCTCGAGAAAGGCTGGTTGCACAATTCCGGCCAGTTTGACCACCTGGATTCTCGCCAGGCATTTGATGCCATTGCCAGCCTGCTTGAGTCCGAAGACAAGGGGCAGCGACAGGTGAACTACCGTCTGCGCGACTGGGGCATATCACGGCAACGCTACTGGGGGTGTCCGATCCCCGTGATTCATTGTGATGACTGCGGGATCGTGCCGGTGCCGGATGAGGACCTGCCGGTGCGCCTGCCGGAAGAGGTCGATTTCGACGGCGCAGCCTCGCCCCTGAAATCGCTACCGGCGTTTCATGAAGTCGAGTGCCCGAAGTGTCAGGCACCGTCCACCCGGGAAACGGACACGTTCGATACCTTTTTTGAGTCAAGCTGGTATTTCGCACGCTATTGCTGCGCAGGGAACGATACTTCCATGCTGGATGACAGGGTGCAGTACTGGATGCCGGTAGATCAGTATGTGGGCGGCATCGAGCATGCCGTGCTGCATCTTCTGTATGCCCGGTTTTTCAACAAGCTGATGCGCGATCTGGGGCTGTGTGAAAACGATGAGCCCTTCGTCAAGCTGCTGACCCAGGGCATGGTCTTGAAAGACGGTACGAAAATGTCAAAGTCCAAGGGCAACACCGTGGATCCCGAGGCACTGATCAACCTCTACGGGGCGGATACCGTGCGCCTGTTCGTGATGTTTGCGGCCCCGCCCGAACACAACATGGAATGGTCGGACTCCGCAGTCGAGGGCGCGTACCGGTTCATCAACAGGCTGTGGCGCATGATCGAGGAGCATGCGGAACTCGGGACAGTCAGCACTGACAGTGGGACCCCGGATGAATTGAGCGAGGGGCAGACAAGCCTGCGCCGCAAGATCCATGAAACGATCCAGAAAGTCACCGACGACATGGGCAGGCGTCATGCATTCAACACGGCCATTGCCGCAAACATGGAACTGGTCAACGAGGTGAACAGCTTCGAGGATGATTCACTGACCGGGCGCGCCATCTGCCAGGAAGCACTGGAATCGGTGGTGTTGATGCTTGCACCTGTCTTACCGCACGTCTGTCATATATTATGGCAGCGGCTGGGTCACGAGGAGCCGGTCGACCGGGCAGCCTGGCCCCGTGTCGATACGCAGGCCCTGAAAAAGGACGTCATCGAGATGGTAGTGCAGGTCAATGGAAAAAAGCGTGCAGCCATACAGGTTGCTGCAGGCACGGATGCCGCCGGTATCGAGAAGGTAGCCCTGGGTCACGAGAGCGTCCAGCGTTTCGTCGAGAACAAAAAGATTGTGAAGGTCATTGTTGTGCCTAATCGCATCGTCAATATCGTTGTACACTAGCGCCATGCGACATTTCACGGCATTCATGGTATTGACCCTGGTCCTGTTCAGCCTGCTGCAGGGCTGCGGATTTCGGCTGGCCGGCAGCGGGGATTCTGCCCACCCGCAGAACGTCTTTGTGCAAGGCGGGCCTGCAAGTCATGAGCTGGTGCATTTCGTCCGCGGATCCCTGGGGTCCGGCCAGGTCGATGTGACAGAGCCCGACCTGGCGGCCATCCATCTGCACATTTTGTCCGAGGAAACATCCAGGGAAGTGCTTTCACTGGATGCCAGCGGCAAGGCACGCGAATATGACCTGATGCTCAATGTGGTCTTCGATGTCAGGCACGCGAACAGCGATGATTCACTGACCCGGCAAAAGATCCAGATTCACCGGGTGTTGGTGTTTGACAAGTACGACATGCTTGGTTCAGGCGAAGAAGAGCAACAACTGCTCCACGAGATGCGAAAGGAGGCCGCGCAACGGATCGTGCGGCGCGTGCGGGCAGTCTCCCCGGATTAGCAGACCGGACGTTTCTCCTACTTGATCTCGCCAAGAATTATTTTGGCAATGGCGGCAGAGTCCAACTCGCCGTTGCCCGTTTCGACAATCTTTTCCAGATAATCCGCCACCAGGTCCGTGCCGGGTATGGATATGCCGTTTTCCCGTGCACTGTGCAGGGCGATCTCCAGGTCCTTGTGGTGTAGTGCGGCCTTGAAGCCGGGACGGTAGGCATTGTCCAGCATGCGCTTGCCGTGGACCTCGAGAATCCTGCTGTATGCGAATCCGCCCATCAGGGCCTCGCGTACCTTGGCAGGATCGACCCCCGAGGATCTCGCCAGCAGGAAGGCCTCGGCCACCGCGGACATGGTCTGCGCAACAAGAATCTGGTTACAGGCCTTGGCGACCTGTCCAGCTCCGTGATCCCCGACGTGCGTGATGTTTTTGCCGAGGCACTGAAGCACCGGCAGTGCCTGGGCGAACAGCTCGTCCTTGCCTCCGACCATGATCGAAAGGGTGGCATCGATGGCGCCCTGTTCTCCGCCTGAAACCGGGGCATCCAGCATTTCAATGTTTCTGCTGCCCAATTGCATGGCAAGGCTGCGGGTTTCCTCCGGGGAGATCGTGCTCATGTCGATGACCAGGTGGCCAGGTTGTGCACCGTGGATGATGCCGGCTTCCCCCGCGATCACTTCCCGGACATCGGGGGTGTCCGAGACCATCGTGATAGTGATGTCGCAATGCCGCGCCAGTTCCGCAGGCGTTTCGAATCGGTTTACCGGCCGGGATTCAAAAGGCTGCAGCGAACCCGCCCGGCGTGCGTAGAACGCAAGTTTGTAGTTCGCCTGGAGCAGGTTCATGGCCATCGGTCGGCCCATGATGCCCGTTCCAATCATGCCGATCGTTTCAATGTTCATTGTTGAAGTGCCCGCACTTTGCAAAGCGCAAAGCTTACCACGAGGATTGTATTGCTCACTGGCTTTCATGTAACGTCTGTACCTGGTTTCAGGTATGCCAGCTCCCGGGAATTTTGCGCATGCAAATACGATTTTCACAATTGAAGACCTGTCTTGAACGGACCGAGGTTGGGGTTTTTCTGGTCACAGGCGATGAGCCGTACCAGCACATGCTCGCCGTGGACATGTTTCGCAGTCACAAGGAAAAGTCAGGGTTTACCGACAGGAAAATACTCACCGTCGAACCCGGGTTCGACTGGTCCGAACTGGATGCGGCCCGGCACGCATTGTCCCTGTTCGGTGAGCAAACCCTTGTCGACTTGCGGATTCCGACCGGCAAACCCGGGGCCACTGGTTCGAAAGCGATCGTAGGCTTTGTCCAGGATCTTCACCCGGATGTCGCCTTGCTGGTCCAGGCGCCTCGTTTGGACCGCAGTGCTATGCATTCTGCGTGGGTCAAGGCCATCGACAAGGCAGGAGTCCTGGTGCGGGTCTGGCCCCTGAATTATGCGGAAACGGAAAACTGGATCCGAAAAAAACTTAGCAGCGAAGGCTTTGTGGCCGGGCGCGATGTCGTTGCATTCATTGCCCAGCAGGTGGAGGGTAACCTGCTGGCCGCCCGGCAGGAACTTGAGAAAATCGCACTGTTCGTTGAAGACAAGGAACTGACGCTTGAAACCGTGAGCCGGGTGCTGACAGACA
>VXPJ01000023.1 GCA_009839635.1 Pseudomonadota bacterium | reverse complement strand
CGCCACGATGACCCGAACCGCGGTGTCATCCTGGAAACCGCAACCCAGCACGGCACACGCACGGTGATGGCGCAGAAACTGATCGCCGAGTACCGGGAGGGGGACAAACGGATTCTGCTGATTGGCGGGGAACCCGTGCCGTATGCCCTGGTCCGGATTCCCGCCGAAGGCGAACTGCGCGCCAACCTGGCCAAGGGAGGCACCCCGAAAGCTGCTGCCCTGAGCGAGCGGGATCGATGGATCTGCGAGCAGATCGGGCCGGAACTGCAGGCCAGGCAGCTTGACTTTGTCGGCATCGACGTGATCGGCGATTACCTGACGGAAATCAACGTGACCAGCCCGACGGGCATCCGGGAACTGGACAAGATGTGCGGCCTCAATATTGCCGCGACCCTGTTCGATACGATCGAGAAAAGGCTCGACCAGACGCCAGGGACCGACTGAGCGGGACGTGCCATCAAATGATGCGGGGGTCTTCCATTCTCCATCATTTTCTGAAAAATGGGTGGCATCTGCGGTATATTGGTAGGCATCCGTGTTTGGATGTTTTTGAAAACATCCCGTAGCATGCCCGGTCAAACATGTCAGAGAGCCTTACCAAACAACTGCTCGTGGCGATGCCCGCCCTGCATGATCCGAATTTTTCGCGCACCGTAACCCTGATTTGTGAACACAACGAGCACGGTGCCATGGGCATCGTCGTGAACCAGCCGATCACCCTGTGTGTCGATGAACTGATCCGCTATCTGGACGTGGATGCGGATGACGTGGAGGTGAATGACCAGGACACGGCATCCGTACACAATCCGGTGTATGCGGGCGGGCCGGTACACGCCAACCGGGGATTCGTGCTGCACGATTCAGACCGCAAGTGGACGTCCACCTACACGATTGACGATGACCTGAAACTGACCACTTCCGAGGACATCCTTGTGGATATCGGCCGGGGCATCGGGCCCAGGAATGCGATTGTCGCCCTGGGGTATGCGGGATGGGGTCCGGGGCAACTGGAACAGGAACTGGTGGATAACGCCTGGCTGACGGTCCCGTACCAGGCCAAAATCGTATTCGACACACCGGTTGAAAAACGCTGGCAGAGTGCGGCCAGCAAGCTGGGCATCGACCTGAACCTGATCTCGAACGAGGCCGGACATGCCTGAGAGTGCACCTGCCAACCTGTTCTCGGTGCCAGGCTACCTGTCCGATAGCTGCCCATGTCCAACGTGATCGGGTTTGATTATGGAGAATGCAGGATCGGGGTTGCTATTGGCGTTCCCAGTGCCGGGACCGCAAGTCCCCTGACGACGCTGGTCGTCCCGAGTTCGGGCACGCCCTGGGACAAGATCGATCAGATCATCGGGCAATGGCATCCTGACGCTCTGGTGGTGGGCCGGGTCGAACATCACACGCAGGACCAGGGTCGAATCAAGCAACACGTCCGCAATTTCTGCAAGGCACTGCAACGCCGTTACCGCCTGCCGGTGGAAACCGTGGATGAGTCGTTTTCTTCGGCGCGCGCGTACGCGCTGCTCAAGGACATGCGCGCCCGGGGGCAGCGCAGGAAAATCCGCAAGACCGACATCGACAAGGCTGCGGCAGCCATCATCCTGCAGAGCTGGTTTGCATGCCATGATGGCCTCCCTGCGGAAAGGGGCACTTCGTGAGCGACCTGGATGGCACACAACTGATCGACAAGCTGGGACATGATCTCGGCGTGTTCATGCGTGCGCGGGACATTACCGAGCCTTTGCTTGTGGGAATCCGCACCGGCGGGGTGTGGGTTGCGGAACGCATCCAGTCGATGCTTGAAATCGAGGATGAACTGGGGGTGCTCGACATCACCTTTTACCGGGATGACTTCAGCCGTGCGGGAATCCAGCCGACAGTAAAACCTTCCCACCTGCCCCTGAACGTAACCGACAGGCACATCATCCTGATCGACGATGTGCTGTATACCGGGCGCACCGTACGTGCGGCCCTCAACGAGATTTTTGATTATGGCCGGCCTGCATCGGTCAGCCTGGCCATCCTCGTGGAAAGGAATGGCCGGGAATTGCCCATCCAGGCGGATGTCGTTGGCACGCGGCTCAACCTGGAGGCCAGGCAGCAGGTACAACTCAGCGGCCCGCAGCCGATTGTTCTGGAGATCGTGGACTGAGCCTTTTCGCATGAGACATTTCCTGGACATCAGCAGACTGGACCGCAAGGCCCTGACCCATATTCTTGATACCGCGAAATCATTCACCAGCGTCGATGGCCGGGCCGTGAAAAAGGTGCCGCTGCTGCGCGGCAAAACCATCGTGAACCTCTTTTTCGAGCCCAGTACCCGGACCCGTACGACGTTTGAACTGGCAGCCAAACGGCTGTCGGCGGATGTCCTCAACATCAGTATCGCCACTTCTGCAACCGTCAAGGGCGAAAGCCTGCTGGACACCCTGTTCAGCCTGGAGGCCATGAACACGGACATCTTCATTGTCCGGCACCCGGAAAGCGGCGCGGCGGATTTCATTGCCAAGCACGTAGCCCCCCACGTCAGCATCATCAATGCCGGTGACGGGCGCCATGCGCACCCGACCCAGGCCCTGCTCGACGTGTTCACGATTCGCGAACACCATGAGGATTTTTCCAAGCTGCGCGTTGCGATCGTGGGCGACATCCTGCATTCACGTGTTGCGCGCTCCCAGATCGAGGCACTCAATATCCTCGGCACGCGCGAGATCCGGGTGATCGCACCGCGCACGCTGCTGCCTGCGAACATCGAGCAGGTCGGCGTACAGGTATTCCAGAACTGCTGGCAGGGATTGCGCGATGTCGACGTGATCATCATGCTGCGGCTGCAGAAAGAGCGCATGCAGGGGGCATTCATACCGAGTGAGCACGAGTACTTCCAGTTGTACGGACTGACTCCGGAAAGACTGGCGCTGGCCAGCCCGGATGCGATCGTCATGCACCCCGGCCCCATCAACCGCGGCGTGGAAATCAGCTCGGAAGTTGCAGACGGCCCCCGCTCCGTAATCCTGCAGCAGGTGGAGTACGGCATTGCAGTTCGCATGGCCATCCTGTCGATTGCGATCAGCACCGGCGACCCTGGAGACGGCGATGAAACTTGAAATCCTGAACGGCCACCTTGTCGATCCCGCAAACGACATTGACGAGGTTGCGGATCTCTTCATCGTCGGCGGAAAGGTGGCGGCCGTTCGCAAACCCCCTTCCGCCTGGGAGGCTGACCATACGATCAATGCGGCCAACAAGCTGATCCTGCCCGGACTGGTCGAACTTTCGGCCAGCCTGCGCCAGCCCGGACAGGAGCACAAGGCGACGATCCGCACGGAGACCAAGGCCGCGGCCGCAGCCGGCATTACCAGCCTAGCGTGCCTGCCCACGACCAACCCGGTCGTCGATTCGCCCGCAGAGGTCGAGTTGATCGAACAGCTTTCACAGGACAGCGGTCACTG
Source organism: Pseudomonadota bacterium (assembly GCA_009839635.1). GTDB lineage: Bacteria > Pseudomonadota > Gammaproteobacteria > UBA4575 > UBA4575 > WTFY01. The sequence goes on along the minus strand of VXPJ01000023.1, from coordinate 8,147 downwards.
CAAGGTGTACGTGATCGGCGCGTTGACGAGGGGCCTGAAAGGGGAAAACCTGAGTGAAATGGCCGCACTCAAGGCGACCGGATGCGTCGGCGTCACCAACGTCCTGCATCCGCTGAAAAGTCCGCTGGTACTGAGGCGTGCAATGGAATACGCATCCAGCCAGGCGCTGACCGTGTTCACGCACCCGCTCGACCACCATCTGGCCAATCACGGCTGTGTGCATGAAGGCCTTACCGGCTTGCGGCTGGGTCTTCCCGGCATCCCCGCGGCCGCGGAAACGGCGGCGCTAGCCTTTCACCTGGCACTGATCGAGGAACTCAACGTCCGCACCCATTTCTGCCGCCTCTCGACCTGGCGTGCGGTGAACATGATCGCACGTGCCCAGCAGGACCACCTGCCGGTCACCGCCGATGCCAGCATCCTGCACCTTTTTCTGACCGACCACGACATCCGGGATTTTGACGGGCTGTGTCACAACCTCCCCCCCTACCGTACACAGCAGGACCGGGATGGCCTTCGAAAAGGCTTGCAGGACGGCACGCTGTCCGCCGTTTGCGCCGACCACCAGCCGCATGAAATCGAGGCCAAGCTGGCACCCTTCCAGTCCACGGAACCCGGCAGTTCCACCCTGGAATCCCTGTTGCCGCTAATCCTGCAACTGGTGGACGAAGGCGTACTCGACCTGAAGGAAGCGGTGCGCCGGGTCACCCAGCAACCCGCGGAAATCCTCGGCATTGCGGCAGGCAACCTGTCCGTCGGCAGCGAGGCGGATGTATGCGTTGTCGATCCTGGGCTGGACTGGACCTTGAACAGCGAAACCCTGCTCAGCCGCGGCAAGAACACGCCCCTGCTGGGACACCGGTTCAAGGGCCGCGCGACACACACGATTCTGGGCGGCAAGCTGGTCTTCCAGCTCGAACCCGAGTAAGCCAGCCTTCATCCAGCAGCCCAGGGCATGACAACAGAGCCTAACCCGGTCTTCGAGGAATGCGCCCGTGTGACCCGTCATGATGCACTGGCGGCACAGCAGTTCGTCCTCAAGCTGAGCGCGCCCGAATGTGCCCGCCACGCCAGCGCCGGGAACTTCCTGCACCTGCAGTGCGACCCCCAAAGGGCCCTGCGCCGGCCTTTCTCGATCATGCGCAGCGACCCTGCGGCAGGCAGCGTCGAGATCCTGTACAAGATCGTCGGGCAAGGCAGCGCTGAACTTGCAGCACGCAAACCCGGGGACAGGCTGCAGTGCCTGGGACCCATCGGGAACAGCTTCAGGGTGGATGAAAATACCACGCATCCCTTGCTGCTTGGCGGGGGAGTGGGAATCCCCCCCATGATTTTCCTGGCAGAAACACTGCGCGAAAACACAGGACTGCATCCGCTCGCCATCCTCGGTTCGGAGATTCCCTTTCCTTTCCCCACCCGGCCCTCGAAAATATTGACGGCGGACATGCCGAAGGAGGTCATCGCCGCCATGCCGTTACTCGACGACTGGGGCATCGCATCCCGGCTCACCAGTCTGCAGGGGTATCCGGGCTGTTTTCGCGGTTACGTGCACGAACTGGCCGAACACTGGTTCTTGAACCTGGACCGCACCGCGCAACAGGGCGTGCAGGTGTTTGCCTGCGGGCCGAACCGGATGCTGGAAGCGGTCTCGGAACTTTGTCGCCGCCACGCCCTACCCTGCCAGGTGTGCCTGGAAGAGTACATGGCATGTGCGATCGGGGGCTGTGCCGGCTGCGTCGTGCCGTACCGGGAAAACAACCGGACCGTGGCGATGAAGCGGGTGTGCGTAGACGGCCCGGTGTTCGATGCAGCCAACATTTTCTGAACAAACGCCGGCGACCCGCCTGCAGGCGGTCAGGGAAACGATCCGCCGCCTGGAAAACCGCTACCGGCGCACCCCCGGAAGCGTACGCCTTTTGGCGGTCAGCAAGAAAAAGAGTGCCGAGGAAATCATCGATGCCGCTAGCGCCGGACAGCGTGATTTCGGTGAAAGCTACCTGCAGGAGGCCCTGAAAAAGATTGCCGCGCTCAAGGACCAGGACCTCTGCTGGCACTTCGTGGGCCCCATACAAAAAAACAAGACCCGGCAAATTGCTGCCCACTTCAGCTGGGTGCACGGCATTGAGCGTGTGATCGTTGCCGAGCGCCTGAGTACGCAGCGCCCGGACCATCTGCCACCGCTGCAGGTCTGCCTGCAGGTCAACATCGATCGTGAACTTTCCAAATCCGGACTGCAGTACGAACAGGTGCCAGACATCGCAAGCGCCTTGCAAGAGCTTCCCAATCTGAAATTGCGCGGCCTGATGGCCATCCCGCGGCGAACTAGTGATACTATTCATCGACGCCTGCGCTTTGCGCAGCTGCGGGCGCTGCTCGAACAACTGAACCAGTCAGGTTTTGGACTCGATACGTTATCGATGGGCATGAGTGGCGATCTTGAAGACGCGGTGGCCGAAGGGGCGACCATCGTCCGAATCGGTACTGCAATTTTTGGTGCGCGAACAGCCGGATAAAATGAACCAGCCTTCAGAAAAACAGGATATCGTGATTTTCGGTGGCGGAAACATGGGGCAGGCGCTGATCGGCGGACTGCTCGACAGCGGATGCCCGCCCGATGAGATTACCGTGATCGACACCGACCCATCGACGTGTTCAACACTGGAGAAAAGCTTTCCGCAATGCCGTGTCCACGCCGAGGCAAACTGCGCCCCGCTTTCAGCACAGGTTGTGGTACTGGCCATAAAACCCCAAGTGGTCCGCCTCGTCTGCGAGCAAATCTCTGCCCGATACGGGTCGGTGCGGCCCCTGATTGTTTCCATTGCCGCAGGCACGCTCACCCGGGACATCGGCACTTGGCTGGGGGCTGGGTTTCCGGTCGTGCGCTGCATGCCGAATCTGCCGGTGCTGGTGCGCTGCGGGAGCACGGGCCTGTTTGCTGGACCGGAAGTGTCCGAGGCCCAACGGGCTCAGGCCGAGCGCATCCTTGCCGGTGTGGGCTTTACCCTGTGGCTGGAGCAGGAAGCCTTGCTGGATGCAGTCACGGCGGTGTCCGGCAGCGGCCCCGCTTATTTTTTCTACCTGATCGAAGCCATCCTGGAAGCCGGCCAGTCACTTGGACTGAACGCGGACCAAGCGCGCCAGCTGACTGTTCACACCGCCCTCGGCGCAGCCAAGCTGGTCGAGCAGGGCGACCAGGACCCGCACGCCCTGCGCCGTGCCGTAACCTCAAAGGGAGGGACCACGGAGGCCGCCCTTGAAATTCTCGAGCAGCAGGACATGAAGAAAATCTTCGCTACCGCGATCCACCATGCTGCACAAAAAGCCGAACTGCTTTCCCGGTCAAGTACACCATCCACGGAGACCCGTGCTGCCGATGCAGACAAATAAACCATGAACGCCCTGCTTGGCATCACCGACTTCCTGCTTCACGTCCTGCTCACCCTGTACGTGTACGCCCTCATGATCCGCATGCTGCTGGGACTGACCCGCGCGGATTTCTACAACCCTTTTTCACAGTCCATCCTGACAGTGACAAACCCGGCGTTACGTCCCCTGCACAAGTGGATCCCGCATACAGGGCGCCTGGATACCGCTGCACTGCTGTTGATGGTCGCCGTCAAGTTTGCCGAGCTGGCGCTGCGCGGGCTTCTCGTTGGCAGGGCCGCAGAGACCGGGACCCTGTTTCTTGCAGCAGTATTCGGGGTCATCGACCTGGCACTGAACCTCTACATTTTCGCCATCTTTGCACTGGTTGCAATCAGCTGGCTTGCCCCCCACCTACACGGACAAAGCAATCCGCTTGTATCGGTGCTGCATTCCATCACGGCACCCCTCCTGCAGCCGGTCCGAAGGATGATTCCACGGGTCGGAGTGTTTGATTTTTCAACCGCGGCCGTACTGCTGGCACTGTTCAGTGCAAAAATATTCCTGCATTCACTGTAAGCGGGAAGGACACCTCTTCCCGCGGTGTCATTGTGCGCCGCACATGCACTCATTACACTTACGAGCCTGAACAACCAATCCCAGTACAGTGCCTGACTCAATTCCTGCGAATTCCGTTGGTCTGGTCGAGACCCAGTTCACTACCATCAAGCAGCCGCTCGATCTGGATTGCGGTCGCACGCTGCCGGAGTTCACGCTCGCCTACGAGACGTACGGCAAGTTAAACCCCGAGCGCAGCAACGCCCTGCTGATCTGCCATGCGCTGTCAGGCGATCAGCATGCGGCCGGGTATCACAGTGTCGAAGACCGCAAGCCGGGCTGGTGGGACAACTGCATCGGACCCGGCAAGCCCTTCGACACGGATCGCTTTTTCGTCGTCTCCCCGAACAACCTGGGAGGCTGCAAGGGCAGCAGCGGCCCCACCAGCATCAACCCCGAGACCGGCAAGCCCTTCGGACCGGATTTTCCGCTGGTCACCGTGCACGACTGGGTCGTGAGCCAGAGCCATCTCGCGGATGCCCTCGGCATCGAGCAGTGGGCAGCCGTGATCGGGGGCAGCCTGGGGGGCATGCAGGTCATGCAATGGGCGATCGACTATCCGGACCGCCTGCGCCAGGCGATCGTGATTGCCGCAGCCCCGAAGCTGACCGCGCAGAACATTGCCTTCAACGAGGTGGCGCGCCAGGCCATATTCTCCGACCCCGACTTCCATCAGGGCCACTACTACGAGCGCGACACCCTGCCGCGCCAGGGACTGATGCTGGCGCGCATGCTGGGGCACATCACCTACCTCTCCGACCACGCCATGCGTGAAAAATTTGGGCGTGACTTGCGCAAGGGAACCCTCAATTTCGGTTTCGATGTGGAATTCCAGGTCGAGAGCTACCTGCGCTACCAAGGAAAATCCTTCGTTGACCGGTTCGACGCCAACACCTACCTGATCATGACCAAGGCGCTGGATTACTTTGACCCCGGACTGGATTATGACGATGACCTGTCCCGGGCCTTCGAGTCTACCAGCGCAGACTTCCTGGTGGTTTCCTTCACCGGCGACTGGAGATTCTCACCCGCACGCTCGCGCGAGATCGTGCGTGCGCTGATCGCGGCCAAAAAGAAGGTCAGTTACGTGGAAATCGAGGCTGAACTCGGGCACGACGCATTCCTGACCCCGATTCCCGAGTACCACAATGTCTTGCGCAGCTACATCAACGCCCTTTCGACATGAGCATGATCTTGCGGCCTGACCTGGAAATCATCTGCGAATGGATCGCACCCGGCGCCCACATCCTGGATCTCGGCTGCGGGGACGGCGCCTTGCTCACGCACCTGCGACAAACCCGCGATGTGACGGGCTACGGCCTGGAAATCGATATCGACAACGTGCAGCAATGCATCGACAGGGGGATCCCCGTCATCCAGACCAACCTGGACAAGGGCATCACCGAGTTCTTCGAGGAACACTCCTTCAACTATGTGGTCATGACGCACACGCTGCAGGCCATCCATCATCCCGGTGAACTGCTGGATGAGATGCTGCGCATCGGGCAGGAAGGGATTGTGACTTTTCCCAACTTCGCCCATTGGAAAAGCCGCTTGCAGCTCGGACTGGGCGGGAACATGCCCGTCACCAGGGCCCTGCCCCATGAATGGTACGACACCCCCAATATCCATCTGTGCTCGATCCAGGATTTCGAAGCCCTTTGCGAGGAAAAAGGTATCAGGATTCTTCAGCGGGCCGCGGTAACCCATGCCAGCCGGTCCGGGCAAAAAACTCGCCTGTGGCCCAACCTGCTCGGTGAAAGCGCGATTTACCGATTCTGCAAATCCGGTTCCTAGGCCCTTGCCTGATGCAAGGATTGACCCCATGGCGTACCCGGGGTCTGCCGGTTTTCCTTCAATTCACGCGGGGGAAACCCCACCGGGCGGCGTGGCATCATCCATCGATCCCGGGTCCACCGGCGAAACGTCCCTGTGCAAAATCAGGGGGTGAGTCTGATGATAAGCTGGCAGTTTTTCATTACAATGCAACAAAAGCTAACTGTTCTACATTTCGATCATAGTCACCATCGGTTGCTCGATCCCTGACTGTGGAACTGTGCCCGATCTCGTTTACTGATGACTAAGGATGACATTACATGGCCACTTCCAGACCCGATAAGAAACCCCCCACAAAAACGGCAATTCTAAACGGGATTGCGAAAGAGACGGACCTTTCCCGCAAACAGGTCGCCTCCGTGCTCGAATCACTCGAAGGCATGATTGCAAAAGAGTTGAGACCGCGCGGCGCCGGATCCTTCAACCTTCCCGGCCTGCTGAAAATCAAGGTGGTCAAGAAGCCGGCCAAGCGGGCGCGCAAGGGCGTCAATCCCTTTACCGGTGAGGAGATGACCTTCAAGGCCAAGCCGGCCAGCAAGTCGGTGCGGGTCCTGCCCCTGAAGAAGCTCAAAAGCATGGTTTGACGGGATGGACACCCGGGTGTCCATCCGTTGCTCTTAGTCCAGGCCCTGCTGCACTTCCAGCTTGGTCTGGATGAAGGTGCTGTGCGGCAGGTACAGCAGATCGGCAATCTTTCGGATCTGGTACTCCTCGTACTTGTCGAGCCTGCGATCTGCATAGGCCGTTTTCCACAAGTCCAGCAACAGCCTTTTTTTCTCCTCCGGCGTACAGCCGTCATTGATGACCTTTACGAATGGATAGATCGAAACATGATGCTCTTGCTCGGTGAGCGCCAGATCCACCAGACCCTGTACCTCCTGTTCGGAAAAACGGAACCTTTCCGCCAGGGCGCTGACGATGGTCCGCAACTCTTCTTCCTGAACGTCAAAATCCGCCCGGCTCACTTCCAGCAACAACACCGCGGTCGCCAGATGCATGACGTGGTCATCATCCGGCGCTTCACGTTGTGGTTTGATTTTCCTTTCAACGAAGGCTGCAACCGACTCGAACATCTTCAGTTGGTGTTCCGGTAGCTGCGGTACGAGCCTTGTTCGAAACTGTCGAAATAATCTTCGGTCAGGGGGTGGGTGATCGGTGCTGGCGAGGCATCCAGCTCCAGATGCTGCTCGGCGACATAGGTGGTCATTAGTTGCCCGTCCACCATCACATGGTACCAGGGCTTGTCCTTGGGCGGCCTGGACTTTGCGACCTGTTCATACCATTCGTCCGTGCCGCTGTACTGTGCGTCGACATCAAAAATGACACCCCTGTAGTTGAACTTTTTGTGCACGATCACCTGACCGATTGAAAACTGTGCCTCAAACATTCCTTGAACTCCTGGGCTTCGGGTACTGGATGACAGCCAACCCGTCCCATGCTACCGCAATTGTCAGCCCTGCTAAACAGGCTCTGAATCAACCCATACGCCAGCGGCATGAGATGGTATATGGCTGCAAATCTGTTAGGCTATATTCAGACTTGCCAACCGACTCCTAAGAACGCGCGATATTCAACCCGGACCGCTACAACATGACTAGCAGAAGCAAGGAACAACGTATCCTGGTTGTGATGCGCAAACTGCTGGCACAGATCGTACGGGATACTACCCCGGGACCGGGGGTCCGCCATCCCCTGAGTGAACAGACGATCAAGGACATCCGTGACTGCTTCAGCCTGATTGCAGCGCGCGAGCGCGAACTGATCGAGGCAGCCGGGATCGAAAACAAGGACCGGCCTCATTTTGCCGACAAGCCACAGACCTCAACCGTCCTCAAATTCAAGCCGCCGCCCAAAAAGTCAACGGATGATGACTGACCGGGCAGCGCATTCGAGCCCATGGAACGCCTGGCCGACATCAAGGTAAGGCTTGAGCCTGGCATCGAGATCACGGCTGAAAACAAGTGCGGCTATTGCACCAACTCGTACTGCTGTACCTATGTCACCGAAGAACTCATCACGCCTCGCAGCAAGCAGGACTACGAACACCTGCTCTGGCAGGTATCCCATGAGGGCGTGGAGGTTTACAGGGACGACGAGGGCTGGTGGCTGATGGTGTCGGCGCGCTGCTCGCATCTTCAGGGGGACGGGCGCTGCGGCATCTACGAGGCGCGCCCGCAGATCTGCCGCGACCACAGCAACGACTACTGCGAATTCGATACCCCGGTGGAGGAAGACTATGAACTGCACTTTCCGGATTACGAAACCTTGCTCCGCTATTGCAAGAAACGCTTCAAGCGCTGGGACCGGGGCTAGTCAGGCCGGCATGATCT
>VXPJ01000049.1:11077-12204 GCA_009839635.1 Pseudomonadota bacterium | reverse complement strand
GATATTGGTATATGTGAGGAGGTTATCGGCGTCGATTCTGCCGGTACCTATGCCTACCATACCGGTGAGCCGCCGGACCCGCGGGCGCGGGCAGTTGCAGCCCAACGAGGCTATTCTCTCGAGAGCCTGCGAGCCCGCAAGGTCAGGACCCAGGATTTCACAGCGTTCGATCTCATTCTCGCCATGGACCGTCAGAATTATGAGGACCTGCTAGCACATTGTCCCGAAACCCGGAAGGACAAGGTGCGCCTGCTGCTGGATTTTGCCCGCCGCACCGAGCGCGGGGAAGTCCCGGACCCATATTACGGGGGACTCGATGGGTTTGAAGCCGTCCTAAGCCTGATCGAGGATGCATGCAGCGGACTGCTGGAGCATGTCCAGACCCGCCACGCGCTTGAAACTCCTGCGTAAGCCCGGCTTGTGCTCCCCGGGGAAATGCCGCGCGTCCAGCAGGCTACTGTGAAGAAGTTTTGTCCGAGTCCGAAGACGAAGGCTTGCCTTGGTTCGCTGGCTTGGTGCTGGACCGGTCCCGGTTGCCGTGGCTTTTTCGTGCAGGGCCTGCCCTTCGCTGGTCATCCGTCCTTCTCGAGCCGTCCCTTCGTCGCTGGCCGCCGCGTGAGTGATCCCGCGAGCCACGCCGTCTCTGTCCACTGCGCGCACGTGTCGGGGTGTTTTGTTCGCGGGCAGGTTCTGCGGCCTTGGTCGTAGCGGCCTCCTTGTCCTGTTTGGATGTCTTGTTGCCGCCTGAGAGCCACCCTAGAAGGGTCTTCAGGGGGCGTGGGGCACCGGCCTTGGAGCCGGACTGCGTTTTGGAAGAAGGGGCCGGGGCGCTCGCATGGATGGATTTCACAGCCGGTTGTTCCGCGACCACCGGGGCCCGCTGGTAAGACGTGAGCCCGGTTTCTTCCTGGGGGATATGCTCGTAGCTTGATTTCTGGTCGGGTTTGGCATCCTGGCTGCGAACCCTTTCCACGGAAAAGTGCGGAGTTTCAAGGTTCGGGTCCGGTACGATCACAAGTTGTACTGCATGACGCGCCTCGATCTCGCTGATGCCGATGCGTTTTTCGTTCAGCAGGAAGCTCGTGACCTCAACAGGAAGCTTGGCGATGACCTTGCCTGTGCTTTCC
>VXPJ01000049.1:0-11067 GCA_009839635.1 Pseudomonadota bacterium | reverse complement strand
CTCACCCCACCCGGCAGCCCGCCGATCACCTCCCCGGTGCTGCCCTCCCCGCCCCCTCCCCCCCCCCCCCCACCGCCCGCCCCCCCCCGCGACTCGACGCTACGGATGGTTCCATGGCCGGTGCACCGCGGGCATACGATCTGGCTCGACTCCTCCAGAGAAGGCCGCAGCCGCTGGCGTGACATCTCCAATAACCCGAACTGGGAGATGTGTCCGAGCTGTACGCGTGCACGGTCAATCTTGAGTGCCTCGCGCAGACGCTTTTCCACTTCGCGGCGGTTTTTCTCGGGCGTCATGTCAATGAAGTCGATGATGATCAGCCCGCCAAGGTCACGCAGCCGAAGCTGTCGTGCGGTCTCGTCCGCAGCTTCAAGATTGGTGTTGAGCGCGGTTTCCTCGATGTCGCTGCCCTTGGTCGCCCTGGCCGAGTTGATGTCGATACAGATCATGGCCTCGGTATGATCGATGACCATCGACCCGCCAGAGGGCAGGGTGACTTCTCGTTCGAATGCAGACTCGATCTGGGATTCGATCTGGTAACGGTTGAACAGGGGCACATGGTCTTCGTATTGCTTCAGCTTTTTCAGGTTGTGCGGCATGACCTGCTCGACAAACTTCTGGGCTTCACGAAACACGTCCGGGTCATCGATGATGATCTCGCTGATGTCATCGCGCAGATGATCGCGCAGCGCACGAATGATGACATTGCTTTCCTGGTAGATCAGGAACGGCTTGTTCTTAGAGTCAGCCGCGGCCTTGATGGCGGCATAGACCTTTTGCAGGTAGTCGAGATCCCATTGAAGGCCCTCCGGTGTATGTCCCACTCCGGCGGTTCGCGCAATGACTCCCATGCCTTTGGGAACCTCGAGCTTGGACAGCACGCCTCGGATTTCTTCGCGGTCTTCGCCCTTGATGCGCCGGGATACACCGTTTGCACGCGGGTTGTTCGGCATCAGAACGAGATAGCGCCCGGCCAGGCTGATGTACGTGGTGAGTGCAGCGCCCTTGTTGCCGCGCTCTTCACGTTCGACCTGGACGATAATTTCCTGGCCTTCGGAGATGAGGTTACGGATCGGCACGCGCTCACCGTTGTTGCTCGGTGAGCCGCTCAGGAAATCCCGCGAGATTTCCTTGAAGGGGAGAAACCCGTGGCGCTCAGCGCCGTAATTGACAAAGGCTGCCTCCAGACTCGGTTGGATTCGGGTGATGGTGCCCTTGTAGATGTTATCTTTTTTCTGGTTTCGTGAAGGTAGTTCTATGTCGAGATCGTACAGTCGCTGTCCATCGACCATCCCGACCCGCAACTCTTCCTGTTGTGTGGCATTGATCAAAATTCTTTTCATTGCTAACTCTGTGTAGTGCCCGTTTTCCACATGACGCGTGTGCTGGTTGCCACTCCATAATGATTCCGGCACGGCCTTGATGTGCCTGGCCTGCAGATGCGATGGAGTGGGGTCCGTGGAAAAGTCGGACTGTGAAACTTAGTAAACCAATCATCTTTTACTATGAGCTGCCCCGTGTGGTTCCGTCTGAACACATCGGCCGGTATGGCTCAAGTTTTCTTCCATGGCAGTCGCGGTATACCCGACGCCGTGGAAGCAGAAAATCTAACTCTAAACAGTGCTGCATCAATTATGCATTTCATTGTTGGCACTGTGACAGCAATGGTACGTAACTATTCCAGAATTAACAAGTTATACTGCCGGGCTACACGATGTCCCTGGAAAAAAGGTGCAGCTGTGATACAGCCGGGACGGTGTGGATCCATTATGAAGTCGACCACCTATGTCATAGATTCCACCCGGGAAGGCCAGCGGATCGACAACTTTTTGTTCACCCATCTGAAAGGCGTCCCCAAGAGCCTGATCTACCGTTTGCTGCGCACCGGTAAAATCAGAATCAACGGCAAGCGCATCCGGCAAACCCGCCGGCTCGTCGACAAGGACACGGTGACGGTCCCCCAACTGCGCACCGCGCCGGTTCGCATCCCGGTGATCCCGGAGGATCTCAAGTCCAGGATCCGGTCCTGCATTCTGTATGAGGACACATCGGTCCTCGCCATCAACAAACCGGCGGGCATCGCCGTGCACCCGGGTCACCTCGCCCCGTTCGGTGTAATCGAGGTGTTGCGTGCTACCCGCCCGAATGCGCCTTTCCTTGAACTTGCCCACCGGCTGGATCGCCATACGAGCGGTTGCCTGCTGATTGCCAAAGACAAAACCATGCTGGATGAACTGCATGCACTGTTCAGAGACCGCAAAATCGAAAAGCAGTACTTGGCTCTGGTCAAGGGGACCTGGAGCCAGGGTACGAAGAAGATCCTCGTGCCGTTGAAAAAAAAGGCGGACAGGGCCACCCCTTCAGCAGCAGGTGAACGCTATCAGACGGCCATCAGCCACTTCTCCCCGTTACGGATATATGCCGGGGTCTCCTTGATGAAGATCAGGATCCACACCGGGCGTACCCACCAGATTCGCATCCATGCCGCGCAGGCCGGTCACCCGGTGGCAGGGGACCCGAAATACGGGGATTTTGCATTTAACCGCGTCTGTCGAAAAGACGGACTCAGGCGCATGTTCCTGCACGCTTCGAAGCTCAGCTTCCAGTGTCGAAGCACCTGCGTGAAGTATGCTATAAAAGCACCACTGAGCCCTGAACTGAACGACTTTCTGGAATGCCTCTCCGCGCCCGCATCCAGGGGCGTAGAAAAAACCGGAAGTCCTGAACCGGATCCCGAGCATGGAACCTGAGATCAATCTGGAGGAAGCGGGCGAACGCCTGCGCCCAGCACGCACAGTGTCCTCGTGGGAGCAGGATGCCATCGTCAAGCTGGCCTCGGCGGGCCTCAAGGAGCAGCGGCGGGCGCGCCGCTGGGGAATATTCTTCAAATCGCTCGGCTTTGCCTACCTTGGCCTGTTCCTCATCGGCATGATGGACTGGAATCTCTCCACACTTCCCGACGGCACCCGGCATACGGCGATGGTGGAGATGACCGGCGTGATCGCCGATGGCGAGATTGCCAGCGCCGACAATGTTATTTCCGGGCTGCAGGCGGCCTTCGAGGATCCCCGTTCAGTGGCCGTGATCCTGAAGATCAACAGTCCGGGAGGCAGCCCTGTGCAGGCCGGCTATATCAACCGCGAAATTACGCGTTTGCGCGCACTTTATCCTGGCAAGCCCCTGTACGCGGTTGTCACCGATATCTGTGCCTCCGGTGGCGTATTTGCCGCAGTGGCCGCAGACGAAATTTATGCGGACAAGGCCAGCCTTGTCGGCTCCATCGGAGTGATGATGGACGGCTTCGGCTTTGTCGAGGCGATGGAAAAGTTAGGCATCGAACGCCGGCTCAAGATCGCAGGCGAACACAAGGGGCTTCTCGACCCGTTTTCGCCTGAAGATCCGTTCGAAAAGGCGCATGTGCAGAAACTGCTCGATGAGATCCACCAGCAGTTCATCGAAGCGGTCAGGCAGGGAAGGGGGGACCGGCTCGTGGATGAATCCAAGATATTCAGCGGCCTGTTCTGGACCGGGGAGCAGGCACTTGAAATGGGACTCGTGGACGGTTTTGGCAGCGCGGGCTACGTGGCACGCGAGGTGGTGGGCGTTGAGGGTATCCAGGATTACACCTACCGCGAGGATGTCTTGCAGCGGTTCTCAAGGCAGCTGGGAAGCATGCTTGTCAAACCGGTTCGCGAACTCCTCATGCAGCCGACAGTTCGCTGAGTCCGAGCGACTGTCCGCAAGAGCATGCCTAAAATGGTGCGCAGCCGGATAATTCCCATATTTCACTATATGCCCAAGGTATGATAGCGTGGCTAGGTTTGAAGAGCAGGGTGAGCGACCCTGCCCGCAACTCGTTCGCAGTTTTGAAACGCACGTGAAGCTAGGAGAATCCCATGGCGGTACAAAAGAACAGGAAGACACGCTCAAAAAGAGACATGCGTCGTGCCCATGATGGGCTCACCGCTGCCACCCTGTCTGTGGACCCTACGACCGGCGAGCGACATCGGCGTCATCACGTGACTGAAGACGGCTACTACCGGGGCCGCCAGGTGATCGTGAAGCCCGATGAATACGAGGAAGACGAGGAATAGCCGCTGCCACCCGGTCTCTAGCCAACCCTGCCGGACCCTGATCGCCTTTCTGCCTGACCCGCTTACGGCTTTGGGGGATCAGTCTTACTTATCGTGACCAGCTACACAGTTTCCCTGGATGCCATGGGTGGTGACTTCGGGGTGACCGTGGTGGCCGAAGCCGCCGTGGCCTACCTGAAGGACCATCCGGACACTTCCCTGATTCTAGTTGGCGATGAACAGGAGGTCCTGGGCGAGCTCTCCCGCATCCATGCCGAACCCTCTGACCGGCTGCGCGTGCATCACGCGAGCCAGCGCGTCGAAATGGACGAGTCACCCTCACGGGCATTGCGCAGCAAAAAAGACTCATCGATGAGAGTGGCCGTGAACCTGGTCAAGGAAGGTACCGCACATGCCTGTGTCAGTGCCGGTAACACGGGCGCGCTGGTGGCCACTGCCCGTTACGTACTCAAGATGCTGTCGGGGATTGACCGTCCTGCCATCACCAGCGCAATTCCCTCCATCCAGGGCCAGACCTACATGCTGGACCTGGGCGCCAATGTTGGCTGCAGCAGTGAACATCTGTTGCAGTTTGCCGTCATGGGTGCGGTCCTGGCCTCTGCCATCGACGAGGTCGAAAACCCGAGGGTCGGACTGCTCAATATCGGCGAAGAGGAGATCAAGGGAAACGATCAGGTGAAGCATGCTCATGAAATGCTGCTAAAAAGCGGGCTGAATTACATCGGCTATGTCGAGGGCGATGATGTCTATTGCGGAGATGTCAACGTGGTGGTGTGCGACGGGTTCGCCGGCAATGTCTCATTGAAGTCCAGCGAAGGGGTTGCGAAGACGATATCCCATTATATCCAGCAGGAATTCAAACAGAATCTGTTCACCAAGCTCTGCGGGCTGCTGGCCCTGCCGGTACTGAAATCTTTCAGGCGGCGGATCGATCCCCGGTGCTATAATGGCGCAAGCCTTCTGGGACTGCGGGGAGTGGTTATCAAAAGCCACGGCGGGGCGGACGCCTTTTCGTTCCAGCACGCAATCGATATTGCACGCCTGGAAGCCGTCAAGCAGGTGCCTCAAATGATCGACACCCACATCGCCGAATATCTGAAAAACGATAGCAGACCATGACATATTCGAAAATTACCGGTACCGGAGCTATTTACCGGAGAAAGTGCTTACAAACAAGGATATGGAGGAACTTGTTGATACCACTGATGAATGGATTCAGGAGAGAACCGGCATCCGGCAACGCCACATCGCAGCCGAGGATGAGACCACTTGCGATCTCGCCTCCCGTGCTGCCCAGCAGGCGATCGAGATGGCTGGCAAGTCAAATTCCGATATCGATCTGATCATCCTGGCAACCACAACTGCGGACAAGATTTTCCCGGGCACGGCGTGCCTGCTGCAAAAGCGACTGGATGTACACGGTTGCCCGGCATTCGATGTACAGGCGGTATGTACAGGCTTCGTGTATGCCCTTGGAATCGCAGACAAGTTCATCCGCGCAGGCGAGGCCAAGTGTGCACTGGTGGTGGGCTCGGAGACCCTGTCCCGTATTCTGGACTGGAATGACCGCAGCACCTGCGTGCTGTTTGGTGACGGGGCTGGTGCGGTCGTGCTTGAGGCATCGAGCGAACCCGGGATCCTGTCCACGCACCTTCACGCCGATGGCAGCTACGAGCACTTGCTGCATGTGCCGCACGGCATCTCCAGTGGCTACGAGCAGCTCAAAGCCGGCGAAGCCTACGTGTACATGGAAGGCAATGCCGTGTTCAAGATGGCGGTCAACAAGCTGGGTGAGATCGTGGATGAGGCGCTCGAGGCCAACCAGTTTGACAAGGGCGACCTGGACTGGCTCGTGCCGCACCAGGCGAACAGACGGATCATCGAAGCTACTGCTCGAAAGCTGAAGATGTCAATGGAACGAGTTGTCTTGACGGTGTCCGAGCATGGCAACACTTCTGCTGCATCCATCCCCCTGGCGTTGGATACGGCGGTGCGGGATGGCCGGATCAAGAAGGGAGAGACCCTGATGCTTGAAGCCTTTGGTAGCGGGTTTACATGGGGCTCGGCGCTGTTGCAATTTTGACCCGGTGCAGCCTGCCAGGTGCCTACCGTACACTCACTGACGTACCGGGAAAACTGCAGACGGTGCCCCCGTATTGCCAAAAATCTGGCCTTCAGAAAAACCCTGCACCCGGAGTACCACTGTAAGCCGGTTGCAGCCTTCGGTGATCCGGATGCGCAACTCCTGATCGTTGGGTTAGCCCCGGGTCTGCATGGCGCAAATGCCACAGGCCGCCCCTTCACAGGGGATCATGCAGGCATCCTACTGTACCAGACGCTGCACAAGTTCGGTTTTTCTACACACCCGGTCTCAGAGCATGCCGGTGACCGCCTGCGGCTGAAAAACTGTCGCATCACCAACGCCGTGAAGTGCCTGCCGCCTGCGAACAAGCCCACGGTCGGGGAAATCAAAAACTGCAATGCCTACTTGCGCAACGAACTGCTTGCACTCCAACCCGACAGCGTGGTCCTGGCATTGGGCAGGATAGCCCATGATGCTGTGCTGCGTGCACTGGGGATGAAACTGAGCCACTGTTCATTTGCTCATGGCAAACTGTATCGTATCGAGAACCGGCTACGCTTGCTGGATTCATATCACTGCAGCCGCTACAACACGCAAACCGGCCGGTTAACCCGGAAACAGTTTGAAGCAGTTTTCTCAAAAGTGGTCGCACAGATGAGTGACCATTGATAGTCATCTGAGGTGGAATGAGCGAATTTGACCCCAAGCAATTCATCCAGACGCTCAGCCTGGACCCGGGCGTGTACCGCATGCTCGATGCACAGGGAAAGCTGCTGTATGTAGGCAAGGCCAAAAATCTCAAAAAAAGGGTCGCTGCCTACTTCAACCGCGGCAAACGAAGCCCACGACTGACCAAGATGATCGCGCAAACTGCGGCCATCGAAACCACCGTCACCAATACGGAGGCCGAAGCCCTGTTGCTCGAGAACAACCTCATCAAACGGCATCGCCCGCGTTACAACATCCTGTTGAGGGACGACAAGAGCTACCCCTATATTTTCATCTCTTCTGAGCACAAGTTCCCTCAGATCACCTTCTACCGGGGCAGGCGGGAACGGAAAGGACGGTACTTCGGTCCTTACGCCAGCCCGGGTGCGGCCCGCAGCGCCCTGAACCTGCTGCAAAAGGTGTTCAGGGTCCGCCAGTGCGACGATTATTTTTTCAGCCATCGCAGCCGGCCCTGCCTGCAATACCAGATCGACCGCTGCAGTGGGCCCTGTGTGGGGCTGATTGATGAGGACAGCTACCGGAATGAAATTGAGGCGGCCATCGAGTTTCTGGAAGGAAACAGCCATGCGCTCATTGACCGGTACGTGCACGCCATGGATCAGGCATCCGAGGACCTGGATTATGAAATGGCCGCACGCTGCCGAAACAAGATCGAAATGCTGCGCAAGGTCTCGGAGCAGCAGTACGTCAGCGCCCAGTCAGGTGATGTCGATATCGCTGCCGTTGAATCGGAGGGGGAGGTTGCCTGTGTGCAGGTGTTCAACATCCGTGCAGGAATGAACCTTGGCAACAAAAGCTATTTTCCTAAAATTCCGGATATTGCAAGTGAAGAGAAAATCATCGCCGCATTCCTGGGGCAGTACTATCTTACCCACGGGATTCCCGAGGAGATCATACTCAGCCATCGTCCTGAGGAAGCCGGTCTCTTGCAGCAGATGCTGAGTAACCAGGCAGGCAGGAAGGTATCGATCGTTTGTGCACCGCGCAGCAAGCGCGCGCGGTGGCTTGACATCGCAAGAAAAAATGCAACGGGAGCCCTGCAGGGCAAACTGGCCTCAAAAGCGGGCCTCATGCAGCGCTTTGAAGCCCTTCAGGACGAGCTTGGACTCGAGTTCGTGCCCCAGCGCATCGAGTGCTTCGATGTCAGTCACACCCGGGGTGAGGCCGCCGTGGCTTCGTGCGTAGTGTTCGAACAGGACGGGCCGATCAAAACGGATTATCGTTACTTCAATATCGAGGGCGTCCAGGCAGGTGATGACTACGCGGCCATGCATCAGGCGCTGACACGCCGCTACATCCGGCTCAAGAAGGGTGAGGGCAAGTTGCCCGATTTGCTGCTGATTGACGGGGGCAAAGGGCAGGTCACCCAGGCCAGGGATGTGCTAGCTGAACTGCAGGTCGAAGGCGTCTGTATCGTTGGGGTGGCGAAAGGGCCACAGAGAAAAGCCGGACAGGAGAGTCTCATCGTTGCAGATCACAGGCATCCGGTGCGGCTTGCGCCGCATTCACTGGCCCTGCGACTGATCCAGCAAATCCGCGATGAGGCACACCGCTTTGCCATTGGAGGGCACCGCAAGCGCCGTGCTCGTGCGCGCGTGACTTCGCCGCTTGAAAACATTGCAGGGCTGGGCCCGAAACGCAGGCAAAACCTGCTGAAGCATTTTGGGGGGATGCGCGGGATCTCGCGCGCGGGTGTGGAAGAGATTGCGAAAGTACCGGGGGTGAGCCGCCATCTTGCCCAGGCCATTTACCAGGAAGTCCACAGTCACTGAGTATAAACCAGTATGATATATAGTGTTGCCAACATACTGACATTTCTCAGGATTCTGATCACACCACTCTTGGTTGTCGTCTATTATTTCCTGCCCGAGCACTGGGGCATGCCACTGGCGGCAGCGCTGTTCGGGGTGGCCTCTGTCACGGACTGGCTGGATGGCTACCTGGCACGCAAGCTGGACCAGGTTTCAAAACTTGGGGCCTTCCTGGACCCGATCGCTGACAAGCTGATCATTGTCACGGTGCTGGTGGTCATCGTCGACCGTCACGGGCAATTGTTCATACTGGTTCCGGCGCTGATCATCATTGCCAGGGAGCTTGTGGTTTCGGGCTTGCGGGAGTGGATGTCTGAGCTCGGCAAGCGGGACTCCGTGGCGGTTTCGATGCTGGGCAAGCTCAAGACCGCCGCACAGATGATGGCACTGTTTTTTCTGCTATATTACTATCCGGTGCTCGGAATCCCCGTATTCGAGATCGGAGTATTGTTGCTGTACGTGGCCGTAGTACTTACACTTTGGTCGATGATGCTCTATATTAGCCGTGCGGCTCGGTCATACCAGGGATAGGGTCACAGCACCGTTCCTGGCTCTTGACCGGTTGGCGGATATCCATGCGGGAATAGCTCAGTTGGTAGAGCGCAACCTTGCCAAGGTTGAGGTCGCGAGTTCGAGCCTCGTTTCCCGCTCCATCCCGCCGCAGTACCAAAATTTCCCAAAAGGTTCAGCAACCGGGTGCCACCAGCGTGCCCGGGATCAACTCTTGCAACCTCTTTGCATTGCAAGGCCCCAAGTTGACCGGCCTGTCTGCGACAATCTCGATTCCGGGCCACCTTCTTCTCAAGGCGATATGCACCGTCGTCACCGGGTCCTGGACCTGCCTTTGCCTGCCTCCTTGTGGTTCATCTCCTGTTGGGTCTTCCAGCCTTAATCTTTCGCCTGGAAAAATTCCCACGGCCATACCCTGATCCAGCTCGGAGACGATTTGCTGGTATACAGAGGCTTCCTGGGGACTTGGAGTGCCAGCAAGGCGGTTGACCGCCTTGAGCAGAAAGCTTGAAAAGGGAGAATCCAGATGCTCAGGGGATACAAAGAAACGTGCCGGGCGTCCCAGGCAGGTGCTCAGAATAAGCATGTCCAGCAAGCCCGCGGGGCTGGTGGACAGGATCAGGGGCCCCTGTCTGGGCAGGTTTTCCAGCTCGACGGTCTTGATACGGTACACGGCCATCATTGAAGTCCAAACGATCACGCGAACCAGGAACTCGGGCACTCGAGTGAAGATGAAAAGGGCGACGATGGCATTCAGCAGGGCTGCCGTGAGGAAAAGCGCGGGAATGCTAAGGCCGGCCCCGAGGAGTGCGATGGCATACAGGGAGGATCCAATCATGGCTACGGCATTGAGGATGTTGTTCCCGGCGATCACCCGTGCACGCTCTTGTGCCCGGGTGCGTGCCTGCACCATGGCATATAACGGCACGATGTAAATTCCGCCGAACAGTCCAATCAGGAAAATATCCGAACACAGACGCCAACTGGACGGGTTGCGAATGAATTCCTGCAGGCCCAGAAGCTCACTTGATGCAGGCGCGGTGGTGGCAAAAAATAGATCGATACCAAAAACGGTCAGGCCGATCGAGCCGATCGGAACCAGTCCCAACTCGATCGACCGGTTGGAAAGTCTCTCGCACAACAGCGAGCCCACCCCGATGCCCACGCACAGCAGGGCCAGGAAAAATGTGACCACCTGGGCATTGGCGCCAAGTGCCAGCCGGGTGAAGTTCGGCAACTGGGTAAGATAAGTGGCTCCCAGAAACCAGAACCACGAAATGCCCAGTATGAAGAAGAACACTGAGCCATGCTTTCTCAGTGCCGCCACATTGCGGACGGTTTCGACGGCAGGGTTCCAGCGTACCTTGAGCGAGGGAACCGCAGCCGCGGTTGAGGGAATCTGCAGGGAACTCAGGTAGCCCAGCCCAGCCAGTGCAATGACGGTCACAGACACTAGTGCCCGGGCATCCGATGCTACCCCGACCAGAAACCCACCCAGCATTGTGCCCAGCAGGATGGCCATGAAGGTGCCGGATTCCACCAGTGCATTTCCGCCGATGAGCTCCTTTTGCTTGAGGTGTTCGGGGATGATGGAATACTTGATCGGGCCAAAAAAAGAGGACTGGGTGCCCATGAAAAACAGGCACAGCAACAGCAGCGGAATACTGTCTAGATAGAAGCCTGCCCCTGCAAGCAGCATGATGACAATCTCGCCCAGCTTGATCTTGCGGATCAGTCCGGCCTTGCCGAAGCGGTCCGCAATCTGTCCGGCAGTTGCGGAGAAAAGAAAAAACGGCAGTATGAAAAGAAGTGCGGCGAGATTGATGATGTAGTTCGAGAT
>VXPJ01000091.1 GCA_009839635.1 Pseudomonadota bacterium | reverse complement strand
GTCAGCCGCAGACGTTAATAAGAGCCCACGCTCTGCTACTGCCTTGGAGAATTTTCTAGAGCTCATGCAAACCCTGAGACAAGGAATCCGGAGTCTGGGGCTCGAAGAGCAGGTAGACCACATCATCCAAGTGTCTGGTCTGGTGGACCATCATGGCCGGGAAGGGGGAGAGAAAGCGAAATCGCGCATTGAAAATCTGCAGGAGCTGGTCGCAGCGGCTCGGGATTTTAACCTCGAGAATGAGTCGTATGCAGGGATGCAGCCCGTGGATGCCTTTTTGTCCCACGCAGCACTCGAGGCCGGCGAGGGCCAAGGAACCCAGTGGGAGGATTGCGTCCAGCTGATGACCCTCCATAAGGCCAAGGGCCTGGAGTTTGCCCTGGTGTTTATCGTCGGGCTGGAGGAAGGGCTTTTCCCTTCAGGGATGTCGATGGAAGAACCGGGCCGGCTGGAGGAGGAGCGCCGCCTGTGCTACGTGGGAATTACTCGTACGCGCCTGCAACTGGTACTTACCTATGCGGAGTCAAGGCGTCGCTTCGGAGCGGATAGATATTACAATACACCTTCCCGGTTTATTGGCGAAATCCCGGCCGAGTTGATCACCGAGGTTCGCCCCCGAGCCATGATTGCAAAACCGGTGCACTCAGCCACAAAGGCAGGCACGTTTGCAAAGGATACGGGAATCAGGATCGGGTGCAGTGTCATTCATGCCAAATTTGGCAAAGGGGTGGTGCTGGACTGTGAAGGTGCTGGCAGCAGTGCACGGGTACAGGTGAATTTTGAGGAAAAGGGTTGCAAGTGGCTCGTCGTGTCTTATGCCAATCTTGACGTGCTTACTTGATACACACCTGGGTGCAGCATGACATGAAGGCTAGGCGGGAACACTGGGCAGTGAATCGATTTTAGAAGTATGCCCGCCTGTAGCTTATACTTAAGTTTAGAACACTTCCCGAGTTGATCATGCAAAGAAGAAAATTTTTGTGCTACGCAGGAGCAAGCACCGCCCTTGCTGGAAGCCTGGTTGCTTGCAAGGACGAAAATGCGTCGGAGGCTCCTTCGTCAGTTGTGAACCGAACCTGGGACTGGAAG
The DNA here is from genome assembly GCA_009839635.1 of Pseudomonadota bacterium. GTDB lineage: Bacteria > Pseudomonadota > Gammaproteobacteria > UBA4575 > UBA4575 > WTFY01. The sequence continues at coordinate 11,266 of VXPJ01000091.1, read as the reverse complement.
ATGGTCACTACTTGGCCAAAATATTTTCCGGGTCTTGGTACCGGGGCAGAGTTCCTGGCTGAACAGATCAATGTCATGACAGGGGGGCGGATTCATGTCACGGTGTACGGTGCAGGTGAGCTTGTCCCGGCCTTTGAGATTTTTGATGCCGTATCCAACGGTTCTGCACAGATGGGGCATGGCTCGGCCTATTACTGGAAAGGCAAATATCCGGCGTTGCAGTTTTTCTCCACCACGCCCTTCGGGATGACTGCCATGGAGATGAACAGCTGGTTGTATCACGGGGGCGGCATGCAGTTGTGGCAGGAAGCCTACGATACGTTTGGTCTTGTCCCTGCAGCGTCGGGAAATACGGGTGTGCAGATGGCGGGCTGGTTCAACAAGGAGGTGAATTCACTGGAAGATTTGAAAGGGCTGAAAATGCGCATCCCAGGCCTTGCGGGTGAGGTGCTGAAACGTGCAGGTGGCACCCCGGTCAATCTTCCGGGTGGTGAGCTTTTCACTTCATTGCAATCCGGAGCCATTGACGCTGCGGAATGGGTGGGCCCATACAACGACTTGGCTTTTGGATTTCACGAGATCGCGAAATATTACTATTATCCGGGCTGGCATGAGCCCGGTACCGCCCTTGAGTGCTTTATCAACAAGGCAGCCTTTGAGGAATTGCCCGAAGACTTGCAGGGCATCGTAGTGAACGCCTGCCGAGTGGCAAACCAGGACATGCTGGCCGAGTATGTTGCCCGCAACAATGATGCCCTTGAGACACTTGTGAACGAACACAATGTTGAATTGAGGGCCTTGCCGGCAGAAGTCCTGAACAAGCTGGCACAGTTTTCTGAGGAGGTCATCGAAGAACTTGCTTCCTCGGACCCTCTGGCACGGAAGATACATGACTCCTATCGAAGTTTCCTGACGAAGTCACGCGCCTGGCTGGACATATCCGAACGAGCATTCCTGAATTTGAGCCCCGTCGGAAAACCCCCTGTCTAACTGCATCCCGGTCAAACGCCAGCTCGGTCAGGCCCTGCGACCGGATAGCACGCCTTAGTAGATCTTGTCTGGTAGCCAAGTGGCCAAGGCTGGGAATTGCACCAGCAACAACAAGGTCAAAACCTGTATGGCAATAAAGGGTGCCACACCGCGATAGATCTGCTTGGTGCGTATTTCTGCGGGCGCTACACCCCGCAGGTAAAACAGGGCAAACCCGAAAGGCGGGGTCAGGAAAGAAGTCTGCAGGTTGATAGCAATCATGATGCCCAGCCAGACAGGATCAATCCCCAGGCTCAACAGCACTGGGCCTACGATGGGTACCACCACGAATGTGATCTCGATAAAGTCGAGGATGAAGCCCAACAGAAACATCAGGACCATAACTACCAGCATTGCGGAGAGTGCACCTCCCGGCAAGTGCATCAGCAGGTCGTGTACCGCGCTGTCCCCCCCATATCCCCTGAATACCAGCGAGAAAATCGAAGCCCCTATAAAAATCATGAACACCATGCAGGTGATCCGCACCGACCTTCTCATCACATCCTGCAGGCATTCAAGATCAAGACGCCGATAAAAGAAGGCCAGCAGCAATGCGCCTACGGCACCCACCGAGGCAGCCTCCGAGGGCGTGGCGATGCCTTTGATGATCGAACCCAGCACAGCGACTATCAGTGCAATGGGAGGCACCAGCGCATGTAATATCTGCTTGATCCAGGCACCGATGCCTATATCTGACTCACGCTCGATGACAGGCATCATCTGCGGTTTAAGCCAGGCCACAGTCACCAGATACAACAGATACAGGCCCACCAACAGTAGGCCTGGAATGATCGCGCCTACGAACAAGTCACCTACAGAGACGGTGTCCGGCTTGAAATTTCCTTGGCTGAGTTGCGCTTGCTGGTATGCCGATGACAGGACATCGCCGAGCAACACCAGGATAATTGACGGGGGAATGATCTGTCCAAGTGTCCCAGAGGCGCAAATCATGCCGGTGGATATCTCGGGGTGATAGCCTCTTTTCAGCATGGTAGGCAGGGACAGCAGTCCCATGGTGACCACAGTGGCCCCGACAATACCGGTACTCGCCGCCAGCAGCATGCCCACCAGTACTACGGAGATCCCCAGGCCACCACGCAACGAACCGAACAAGGCACCCATGGTGTCTAGCAAGGTATCGGCAATATTGGAACGTTGCAGCATGACACCCATGAATACAAACAGGGGTACGGCAATAAGTGTCTCGTTCGTCATGATTCCGAACAGGCGGCTTGGAAAGGCCTGTAGAAGGGCAGGTTCGAATACCCCGGTTGCAACTCCCGCTGCTGCAAATGCAAGGGACACACCTGCAAGTGTGAAAGCCACCGGATACCCGAGCAACAGCACCAGAATTACGGCAAGAAACAGCAGAAAGGCAACGATCTCCATGTCGGGTTTCTACTTGCGCAAGACAAGCCAGGCGCGCCCGCCCATTGAAATAGCCTGCAGAAACAAAAGGATCGCCATGACGGGAATGAAAGTCTTGAGGATAAACACAAGTGGCAAACCGCCTGCCTCGCGGGACTTCTCGAGATACCTCCAGGAATTGATAACGTAGTCAAAGCTGGTCCATACAATAAAGCTGGCAAAGGGCAGCAACAGCAGCACACAGCCCAGGAAATCGACCCAGGCTTTTTTCCGCGGGGACATGCCCTGGTAAAATATATCCACGCGTACATGCTCGTTGTGCTTCAGTGTGTAGGCACCGGCAATCATGAATACGAACGCATGCAGGTAGGTGATAGATTCCTGTAACGCAATGCTGCCGAAATTGAGGCCATAGCGCAGCGAGGCCACCAGAAAGGTAATGCCTGCCATGAGCAGTATGAGCCAGGCAGCGAATGCCCCGACGCGTTCATTTAATTCGTCGATATAGCCGCACAGCTTTTCCATGTCTTTTTCCAAGCCAGCGACACCGCCTCAGAGGCGAAGATCCGGGGTATGGTGAATTCGTGAAAGGAGAATCATTTTATAGACATCGGGGTCCTTGATATGTGTGATTTCGCCGTCTTTGGGGTAAATCTGGTCGCGCAGGCGTGATAGCCAGAACCTGAGTGCAGCCGCACGTAGCATGCAGTTCCAGGCCTCGAACTCGCATTCATGAAACGGGCGCTCCATCTGGTATGCTTCGATAAGTGCGACATACAATTCCGGATCCAGGTTGCCCTCATCGTCGCTGCACCAGTCATTCACGGTAATGGCAAGATCGTACAGCAGGTAATCATTGCAGGAGAGATAGAAGTCGATAATGCCAGTGAGCGCATAGCGCTTGAACATCACGTTGTCGCGGAACAGATCGGCATGCACTATTCCCTGCGGGAGATTTGCATTGAAAGGCTGTTGGCGCAGTTTCAGTTCCTGTTCTAGCAATTGCTGATCATCAGTCGAAAGCTTATTAAACAAGCGATCTGCAGTTTGTACAGCCCACGCAATCCCGCGCGGGTTGACCAGTACGCCGCTGAACGATTCGCCCAGTATGTGTATTTGCGCCAGAGCGTGGCCGACGGCCGCACAGTGTTTCACAGTGGGTATCAGCACATTGTGCCCTTCCAGGCGTCTTACTATTGCAGCTGGTTTGTTTTTCAGCATGCGCACGTAATCCCCCTCCAGGTCTGCAATTGGATGAGCTGTTGGCATGCCATGGTCAGACAGATGCGCCATCAAGGTTAAGTAGTATGGCAAGGTATCAAAACCGACTTCTTCAAAAATAGTCAACACAAACTTGCCATTTTCGGTGGTGACAAAATAATTGGTGTTTTCAATACCTGCGTTAATACCTTCATGGTTTAATAACGCACCTAGAGAGTAATTCTTAAGAAAGACTTCAAGCTCGTGTATCTTGATGTTTGTGTAGACGGACATGTATCGTTGATGCAGCTAGTTATGTCGTTACTGTGAAAGGGCAACAACCCTCAGTGCCAGGTGCTTCGCATACCCTTGTCCACCTGCCTGAGCAAAAGCATGAGTGTATGCTGCGGGATAGATTGTGCAACCTTCACTGAAAACACGGGCCATCATAGCGTGACAGCCAGACTTCATCCACTGACCGCCGATCTTAAATAAGGCATGTCAGACAGCGACGTACCTCCACTGATTCTGGTCGACGGATCGTCCTATTTGTACCGGGCCTTTCATGTACCGGAACTGCAATCCCTTACCACGTCGTCTGGTCAACCCACCGGCGCCATATACGGTGTCGTCAACATGCTCAAAAGGCTGCTTAGCAAGGAGCAGCCCAGCCATATTGCGGTGGTATTTGATGCCAAGGGAAAGACTTTCAGGCACGAACTCTATGGTGATTACAAGGCCAACCGCCCCCCTATGCCGGATGAGCTTCGCGCGCAGATCGATCCTTTGCATGCGGTTATTCGTGCATTGGGCCTTGTGTTGATCTCGGAGCCCAACGTCGAAGCGGATGACGTGATTGGAACACTGGCCTCTCAGGCCGTGGATCAGGGTCATAAAGTGCTGATATCAACCGGTGATAAGGACATGGCACAGTTGGTAAATGACCATGTCACCCTGGTGAATACCATGACGAATGCCAAGATGGATACCGTGGGTGTAAGGAAAAAATTTGGGGTTGCACCGCACCAGATTATTGATTACCTAGCACTCACGGGGGACAAGTCCGATAACGTACCGGGAGTACCGGGTGTCGGGCCAAAAACAGCCGCCAAATGGCTGAATGAATTTGGATCACTGGAACAAATTACCTCCCATGCAGACTCGATTACTGGAAAGATTGGTGAAAAACTGCGCGCGCACCTGGAGCAATTGCCTCTTTCACATGAACTTGTGTCGATACGTTGCGCGCTGGACTTGCCGATAGGTGTTGAAGATCTGCGCACACAGCCACCGGATTCGAAACAGTTGCAGCAGTTGTACTCCGAGCTTGAGTTCAAGAGCTGGTTGGGCTCCCTCGATGTTCAGGAAGGCGAGATGACGGATGTTGCGCCTGCTGAGGTAACTGCGGCTGGTCGTAGTTATGAATTGATATTAAGTGATGAGGATCTTGACCGCTGGCTGGTGCAGTTGCAGCAGGCAGATCTGGTGGCCTTGCATGTAGAAACAAACACTCCGGATTACATGAAGGCCAATGTCGTGGGCTTGTCTGTTGCTGTCAGCCCGGGTGAGGCAGCCTATATTCCCTTTGCACACGAATATCCCGGTGCCCCTGAACAACTGAACCGCGAGGCCACCCTGGAAAAATTCAAGATTATTTTTAATTCAAGCCCGCCCAAAATCATAGGGCACAACCTCAAGCATGATCGTACCGTATTGTTGAATCATGACATTCATCTGGAGGGCATCCGGCACGACATCATGCTGCAGTCTTATGTGTGCAATTCCGTGGCGAGTCGACACGACTTGGATGCATTGTGCAAAAAGTATCTCGGGCATACGAGCATTGACCTACAAGACATTGTCGGCAAGGGATCCAAGCAAATTGCATTCGATCAGGCAGATCTGAAGGATGTTGCGGACTATGCCGCGGAATGTGCTGATATGGTACTGCGGCTGCACAAAGTATTCTGGTCCGAACTGGAGCAAAAACAAAGATCCAGACAAAGAAAGCTCTATCAGGATATTGAACTGCCTTTGTCGGGAGTACTGTCAAACATGGAGCGACAGGGTGTGCTGCTTGATTGTGGGCGATTGACGAAGCAGAGCCGGCAGTTTGATGAAAGGATTCATGAAATAGAAAGACAGGCTTTCGAGATCGCTGGAGAGGAATTTAATCTGGGCTCCCCGAAGCAGATACAGGAAGTTCTGTTTGAAAAACAAGGATTGCCGGTACGGCGCAAAACCCCTACGGGCCAACCCTCCACTGCCGAGGATGTATTGCAGGAGCTCGCCCGGGACTTTCCTCTGCCTAAACTTTTACTAGAGCATCGAGCACTCAGCAAACTGAAATCAACGTATACGGATAAGCTCCCTACACTGGTCAGAGCAAAAACAGGCCGCATACATACTTCCTATCATCAAGCGGTTGCAGCTACCGGTCGCCTGTCTTCATCCGATCCGAATTTGCAGAACATCCCGATACGCACCGAGGAAGGGAGGCGAATTCGACAAGCCTTTGTTGCACCGGAATCCCACATGATTCTGGCCGCGGATTATTCGCAGATAGAGCTGCGCATCATGGCACACTTGTCCCAGGATGAAGGACTGTGTAACGCCTTTTCAAGGGGTGAGGATATTCACCGTGCAACTGCTGCCGAGGTGTTTGCAACGGGTCTTGACGATGTAAGCGCAGAACAGCGCCGTTCTGCCAAGGCGATCAACTTTGGCTTGATCTACGGCATGTCGGCTTTTGGACTCGCCAACCAGCTCGGGATTTCTCGTTCCGAAGCCCAGCAGTATGTAGGTCTCTACTTTGAACGTTACCCCGGTGTGAAGAAATACATGGGGGACATACGTGAAAAGGCGCGTGCCCAGGGCTATGTGGAAACGCTTTTCGGGCGGCGACTGTACTTGCCTGATATCAATCACAAAAATGTAAAGCTGCGCCAGTACGCGGAACGCACAGCAATCAATGCACCCATGCAGGGGACGGCCGCTGATATCATCAAGCATGCCATGATCCAGATTGATGCATGGCAAGAGCAGGAACATCCGGGGTCCAAGATGATCATGCAGGTTCATGACGAACTTGTTTTTGAGGTCCAAGAGGACTACAAGGACACTGTACAGAAGATGGTAAAACGGAAAATGGCCTCTGCTGTTGAACTTTCTGTGCCCCTAGTCGTGGATGCTGGGTATGGCCATAACTGGGATGAGGCCCATTAACGACACATCTTGCTGAACAGGAAACGTACAGGTGGGGATGTACCGGAGGCTACCTGGACCGACTATCAGCAACCTCCTGCTGCACAACCCACACCTGACGCATAAACTCATCCTGCAAGGCAGGCCCCACTGCAAATTCTGTGCATCGCAGGCCGAATTACGAAGGCAACAGAACTAATTGATTGGTGCAGTTGGCCCGCCCTACCGGATAGACGGCCTACTCGTTCTTGAAAGCAGATTTACTCAAAAACAGTTTCGGGATTATCCAGACTTTCAGATCCCTCGAATTCGACCGAAGCCAGTTGGAGTACAGCTGCAGCCTGTTCGATTCCACGGGTTTGCGAGGTCAAGGCATCGATGGCTGCCTGAACTCTGGCATTCCCTGAATCATTTCCTTCCCCGATCATCTGGTCATAGGCCTCTCCATTTTTTGCTGCATGCACGAGCTTTTCCATTGCGGACATGGTGGTACGCAGTTGATCACGCAGGTTCTTGTCAACTTCTGGTGATGCAGCAGCAACGAGGGCAGAGATGCCTGGTCCCTCAACCATCGAGCCGTTTATGCGGCGATACTTGCCAAGATAGATGTTCTGAATGCCCATCGCATCATAATAGTGGGAGTGGTGTGTGTTGTCGCTAAAGCAATCATGCTCCTCTTCGGGGTCATGTAGCAGCAGCCCAAGCTGCATCCGCTGACCTGCCAGTTCCCCGTAGGAAAGGCTGCCCATACCGGTCACAATCGTAGAAAGACCGTTCTTGGAACCGCCCTGGATCAAGCCTTCACGGGCTTCACCACCAGGCACCCACTGGGCCACCATCCATGCTAAGTCGTCAACCAGAAGATCAGTAGCCATTTTCAGATACGCTGCCCGTCGCTCACAGTTTCCCCGGGAACAATTATTCGGGTCGAAGTCCGTAGCCGGTCGATTGCCGTTGCCTGGTCCAACACCGTTCAGATCCTGGCCCCAGAGAAGGAATTCTATGGCGTGATAGCCCGTTGCCACATTTGCTTCGATTCCTCCAAGTTCATGAAGTGTGCTGGCGAGTAGATCTTTGGTGATGTGCGACGCATCAATGGATTGGCCTGAAAAGGTGAAGCTTGGGCTAGCAATTACATTCACCCTATAGGCCGGATTTTCTTCCGACTCGGTACCATAACTCGCTGCGACATAATCAATCAGGCCTTCATCGAGTGGCCACGCATTCACCTTGCCTTCCCAGTCGTCAACAATCGCATTGCCAAAGCGATAGACCTCACTTTGCATATAGGGTACCCGGGATGCCAACCAGGCCATTCGGGCATGGCGAAGATTTGCGACAGTTGGTTCTGAAATTAACTTGTCGACTGCTTTCTGCAGTGTGTGTGCAGTGATCAGCGAATCCTCATACACTGCATGCGCTAGCTCAGTGTAGTGTTGTACCACCTCACTTGCCTGTGGCACAGCATAGACGGGGGCTGACAGAAATGTCAGCAATACAGAGATCAGAAATATCTTTACTGTCGGAAATTTCATGATGGGTTTGTCCTGTTGCCCGGTAGCTACGCTAGTTGGTGTTCCTTTTCAATGGTCATTTCATCCTGAAGAGCGACCTGCTTTTCCAAGTATGGTATGCGTTTCTTCAAACTGCTCAGGCGCTTTTCAAACGTCTTTTTGACCAGCGCAGGCATGTGACAGATAAGAAAAACTGTGCCCGCAAACTAGGAAGAATCTTTAAATCTCATTTTCTTACAAATACTAATGCGTATTATTATCATTCTTGTTTATTCATGTAAAGCATTATTTCATAGAAATGAATCAGTTCAGGCGTCTCTGATGTTGCCATCAAAGTGACTCAGCAATTCGCCTGCAAGCACGGGATACCTGTGAATAAGGCACGTCTCTTCGTGTACTAACTGAGTGCCTTCGTATTTGCTGATTGAGTAATCACTAATGTTACTATAGTCGTGAATCGCACAAAATGATCCCTCTGTCACAATTCCAAATCCAGGTTTGGCAAAATTCAGGTATCTGTCCTGAGATGTCGCCAGGCAATGGTAATTGCCGTCAGCGAAAATAATGCAGCAGCGCTGCATAGCAGAATAAGCAAAATATCCCAAAGTGGCCTGCGATAGATCAGAGCACTGAAATCCAGTGTATGCAGTCCGTTAAAGAGCCATCGCTGTACACGGTTTTTGAATGTCAATCGCCCCAGTAACTGGCCTGTTTGTGCATGGATATGAAACCATGTCGATTCAGGGTCTGAAAATTTGACCCTTATCACCGGTAGTGGGCGAAAACGCTCATGGTGCGAATAATAATAACCATCATAGTTTTCCAGATACTCCGTGGATGACACTTCGCTGTCAGGAAGCAAATGGCTTATCGCCGTTTTTATCTGTGGCGCCAGGTCGGCTTCAGTAAGCGGATTCTTGCCACGCAAAGATTGGAACACATCAGGAGAATGATGCAGGGCAAGCAAGGAGTGCCCTGCAAACCAATGCCAGTTCAATTCCTTGATATCGTCAGTCTGGTGTTGTTGCAGGAGTTGACGGATTTCCTCCGCAGTGGAATAGACCGGCTCCAGGCTTCTGATATCGCCCGGTTGCTGGTAACGCCACAATTGCTGGGTAAAGCTGGTTTTGGCATCAAACAGGCCCCAGGGTGTCATCGACATGAACCCGCTGAACATAAAGGTTGTCAGGAAAAATGCACAGGCCAAACCAGCAATATGATGGAGCTTCATCACGCCCTCATAGGGGCTCACATCCTTCCCCCGATATCGCCGCTGGACACGCAGGCGCATGAGGCCAATGATGATGCCGCTCAGCACCGAGGCTAGCCCCACCAGGGAAAGTACGATCAGCAAATTTGCCCACACGGTGCGGTGCTTGCGCAGCTGCACCGGATAGATCCAGTGCAAGTTGGCACCAAGCCAGTTCCAGACACGTTCGTTGCGCGTCACATCCCGGACCACCTGACCTGTGCTCGAAGAGACATAAAGCCAGGTTGCGGCAGCATCATGCAGAGCAACTTTATGCAGAGGCCGGTGTGAATTCAAGGCACTGGAAACCGTCCATTGATCCATTTCCAGCATGTCCCGGTATAGGACCTCAGTCGATTCCCCTCCAGGCTGTTGCGCCTGGAAAAATGCTCTGGCAGCGCTTGTAGCATCCTCGGCCGTAGATTTTTCCAGCCACTCGCCGGTGTCGGCATAAAGCCCCAGCCAGGGGTGTCCTGCCTGTTTCAATAAATAGGCAGGGCGGCTTGAAACACTGCTTAAACTGAATTGCGTGACCGGAGCCTCAGGCAAGGCGCGCTGCAACAGCTTCGAGGGTCCTTCGCGAATTTGCCCGGCGTCAAGGGCAGGCAGTCCGGCATGGCGCTCTTTTTCAGTGAGCTCCGGAAAACCGACATACATCATCACCATGCCCGTCAGGGGCCACATGATGAACAGCAGGCACATGCCGATGCCGAGCCAGCGATGAAAAAGGAAAAGCCCGCGCTTGAGCTTCATGGCAACCCTCGGCAAACGGCCGGCCCGGCTGTAAGCCCGGGCCAGCACGTCTTAGGTACTGCTTAAAAGAAGTTATAATCCAAGGTCAGGCTGTAAGTGCGTGGTTTGCCGACCAGCCACATAGCATGCCAGTAATACGCGGCAGAGGCATAAAGTTCATCAAACACGTTGTCGACGCGAAGCGCAATGGACAGGTCCTCAGTGAAGCGCCAGCGTGCAGAGGTATCAACGACCGTGTACGAAGGAATCGGGTTCTCGGGGTGAAAGCGCTTGCCGACATAACGGGCATCGGCCAATAGCCGCAGCTTGTCCAGCGGAGCCCAGGCCAATCCCAGGTTGTAGGTCTCTTCAGGTGCCTCCACATCTGCACACCAACCACAACCACCGCCAACGGTTCTTTCCACGTTCACCAAAGTCCCGTTGGCTGTCAACTGCAAGGTCTCGGTCGGAGCATAGGCCAGGCTGAACTCCACCCCGTCGGAAGTCTTCTCTGGAATGACGATTCGATTATCTGGGCCGGGGTTATCCGGATCCTCTGCGAGCACGTCATTCTTGACGATGTCAAACCAGGCCAGGGTCCAGTGCAGGCGATTATTCAGCAAGCTTTGCTTGATCCCGACTTCGATCTGTTCAGTCTCGGTGAAATCTACATCCCGTTGGTTCCTTGAGATTCTCACGATGCCACTATTGGTGTGGTTAGCACCTGTAGCGTACGAAGCGTAAAGCACCGTAGCATCGCTGAGATCGAAGACCAGTCCTGCTCGACCCGTCAGCTCGTCCGCGTTTAGATCGAAGGTCGACCCATCGGTTTCTTTGAAATCCGTTTCAACGTCCTCATGACGTAATCCCAGCACCAGCGTCAGCGATTCGGTGAGGCCGATCTGGCCCTCGGCAAATACCGCGTATTGTGCAACATCAGAAATGATTTTCTTTGTGGTCACAGGATTGG
>VXPJ01000054.1:5657-12610 GCA_009839635.1 Pseudomonadota bacterium | reverse complement strand
TAGATACAGGTCCAGTACGTTGAGTTACGCTCCTTGGACCTGGACATATTCGAACCGCTGGGCATCAATTGTGATCAGCTTCATTTTCTGGAAGCCTTTGTGATTTTTTGCCTATTGCAGGAAAGCCCGCGCATAGATGCAGCGGAACGACAAGCGATTGACAGCAATGAAATCAACACGGCGCACTATGGACGTGACCCGGCACTCAAATTAACGCAAGGCCAAAAGCAGGTTTCACTGCAGGAGTGGGGACAGGAAATCCTGCATGAAATGCAGGCCATCTGTGAAATACTGGATGAGGCAAATTCCTGTGATGACTACAGTGCAGCATTACGACAGCAAGCTGCAGCCATGGAAGAGGCTGCATTGACACCTTCTGCAAGAATCCTGCATGAGATGCGTGCCACCGAGGAAGGATTCTTCGAAATGGCAAGCCGTCATTCCAGAATACATCAAACCCGTGTATGCAAGCATGCCTTGAGTCCGCAAGACACGGAGTTTTTCACCGATGCTGTTCAGCAGTCCGTGAAAAAACAGCTTGAGATCGAGGCTTCCGACACGGTGTCTTTTGATGAATTTCTGGAGAACTACTTCCAGGAGACACTTCCCGAAAAGGCTGTAACGGTATGAACCGGATTGGCCGCAGGGCTTTCGGACCCATCTGAATTGATCTAGGCAGGATAAGCTTTTGCAAAAACCGAAAAACAGCACGGTAATCAAGGATCTGGTGTTGATCGGGGGAGGCCACAGCCACGTGGCTGTGCTCAAACGATTCGGCATGAAGCCCATTGCGGGCCTACAGATCACCCTGATCAGCCGCGACGTACACACCCCTTATTCCGGGATGTTGCCGGGCTACATCGCGGGTCATTACAGTTTTGACGAAAGCCATATCGATTTGCAGCCCTTGGCCCGGTTTGCAGGAGCACGCCTGTTCCATGTGCGTGCCAGCGCTTTGGACCTGGAAAACAAGTATGTTCTGTGCGGCGACCGGCCGCCCGTACATTACGATGTACTGTCCATTAACACGGGATCAACACCTTCCTTCACAGAGGTTCCCGGCTCAAGAGAACACACACTGGGAGTCAAGCCCATCCACCGGTTTCTACGGGGCTGGGACGCCATCATGGATGAGGTGCTCACACGCAAGGGCGATTACCAGATCGCTGTGGTGGGCGCAGGTGCAGGCGGTGTCGAGGTCGCCCTGTCCACGCAGTTTCACCTGCACAAGCTACTGCACCAGCGAGGCCTGCCTGTGGACAAGCTCCGTTTTCACATCATCTGCAGCAACGGCACCGTATTGCCTACACATAACCCCTCCGTACAGCACCGCTTCATGCGCATTCTGACAGAGCGTCAGATTACGATACATAAGGCATGCATGGTCATGGAAGCGGACGCCCATACCCTGCAACTGGATTCCGGTAATTCCTTGCACGCGGACGCGACAATTTGGGCAACCCATGCATCTGCACCAACCTGGTACAGGGAATCCGGACTTGCCGTAGATGAGCGGGGGTTCATCCAGGTAAACAGTTCCCTGCAGTCAGTGTCCCACGGTGACGTTTTTGCAGCGGGTGACATCGCTGCGGTAACCGATTATCCGCGGCCCAAGTCCGGTGTGTTTGCGGTTCGGCAGGGGAAGCCTCTGTACAGGAATCTGAGGCGTGCACTGGAAAACAGACGCCTGAAGGAACATGTGCCGCAAATCAGCTTCCTGAGTCTGGTCAGTACCGGCAACAAGTATGCAGTCGCCTCCCGTGGAGCGCTTGCCACTGAAGGTGCCTGGGTCTGGAAGCTCAAGGATCTGATCGACCGGAGGTTCATGCACAAATACAACCGTCTCCCTGAAATGCAAGAAAAGCATGACGACCTCGTGGACAGCAGACTGGCAAGCCGCGATACACTTGAGGAAATCTCTGCCATTGCCATGCGTTGTGGCGGATGCGGTGCGAAAATTGGCAGCAATGTACTGAGCCGCGTCATCAACCAGCTGTCGCCTTATCTTCGTGAGGACGTGCTGCTCGGGCTGGATGCGCCGGACGATGCCGCGGCCGTGACCGTACCCCCCGGCAAGGTACAGGTTCAGTCCGTCGATTATTTCCGGGCGTTTATCGATGACCCGTTTGTATTTGGACAGGTCACCGCTAACCACAGCCTGAGCGATGTGTTTGCGATGGGAGCAGAGGCACAGGCAGCCATGGCCATTGCAACCATCCCGTACGGAAAAGAGAACGTGGTTGAGCAGCAGCTTCTGCAAATCATGGATGGTGCGGTGCGGGTTCTGGATCAGCACAAGGCGGCGCTGGTCGGGGGACACTCCAGCGAGGGGGCCGAACTTGCCTTTGGGCTCAGTGTTACCGGGCTGATCGAAAAAGAACGACTGCTGGCCAAAGGGGGAATGCAGGTTGACGATGTCATCATCATTACCAAACCGGTTGGCACGGGCACCTTGTTTGCGGCAGAGATGCGGGGCAAGGCCAAGGGTCGCTGGATCGTGGATGCCATAGATTGCATGCTTGTTTCAAATCACCTGGCCGCGCAATGCCTGTACAAGTATGACGTGCATGCGTGCACCGACATCACGGGCTTTGGCGTACTGGGTCACTTGCTGGAGATGGTACGTGCGGCCCAGCTGGACATCACGATCGACTTGAATGTGCTGCCGGTTCTCGACGGCGCTGCCGAAACTATCGAGATGGGGATATTCAGTTCCCTGCAGCCTTCCAATGTACGCCTGCGCCGCGCAGTCAAAAATCCCCAGGAAGCTACTCAGCATCCGCACTACCCGTTGCTATTTGACCCGCAAACTTCCGGGGGCTTGCTCGCCACCCTGCCTGGCAGGCATGCCGATGCCTGCATCGCGGAATTGCACGACCTGGGCTACCGGCATGCCTGTATCGTGGGCCAAGTAAAGCCCCAAAGCGACATGCTGGAATCCGTGCATATCAACCTTGACCAGCCCCGCTGAAAGGCGGCTTGACGACACCCAAAAGAAAAGCCCGCAAAACGCGGGCTTTTCCGGCAGACCAGTTTACTGGTGATGTTTTATCGCACCGATTCGTACATTGTGACGTTCAGGTTGCCCCACCTCCGCAGTAGCCTGCGACCGGGACATGATTGTGAAGTTACGCCAAGTCGATCTGCGAACTGTTGCTTATCAGGTCTGCCAACAAAACAACAATAAAACATCCACAGTGCCTAGGCTACGTGGAGCTTTCCCAAGGCACAACTAAAACCTCATTATGGGAAAAATCAAATACTTTGATAAGTGCACAAGTGACTGAACCGACTGGCTTTTGTGGCTCCACCGACCGACAACCGCAGAATCAAATATGCCGTGCCGATCTCAGGCAACACGGTTCATCAATGTCCTCCAGCGGCTCTTCTCCCGTGCATAGGAAAACAACCCGGCTTTCCCCTGGCAGGCCGCTTGTAATTTCCCCAGCCAGGCGTGGTCCGCCTCGGCCCGAAGCAGCAGTTCGCGCAGCGCCCGGGTATCGCCGGTCGCATAGTAGCCGGGGTACCCTTCACCCAGTAATCCCACCGAGCCAGCGATCTCCGAGGCAATCACCGGAAGACCCGCAACACAGGCCTCTGAAATCACATTGGCCCCGCCTTCCATCCGGGAACTGAGCACCATCACATCGGCACCCGCGTACACCCTGCGCACCTGCCAGTTCGGGACTTCGCCGAACCAGCGATACCGCGGGTTCCCCCGCATCTCTTGTTCGGCCCGTTCCGCCCACACCGGGGTATGGGCCTTGCCGTACTGGCGGATGCGGATGCGGGATTCTGCGGGCAGCCTGCGAGCCGCGTAGGCGGCACGCAGCGGATCCTTTTCCTCTCGCAAATGACCGATCACACAGACATTGAAACTGTTTTTCCGCCTTGCCGGTTTGCGCATCACAGGTTTGGCGGACTGGTGGATGACCGAAATCTTATCCCTGTACTCTTCAGGGATCGCCAAACCCGCAAGCTCGTGCAGGGTGACCAGCCTGTCTGCCGCACGGATCGAGTACAGGGTGGACTGCGGTGAAGACCGGATAAATTTATAGATGTCGGTGCCGGTCAGCGCCACGATCAACGGACGCTCGGGGAATTGCGTATGGAAGCGACGTATGGAGGCTGCACTGCGCCATGCATGCAATGCCACCATGGCATCATACCGGCCTCCTGCAAAATCAACTCTCACATCTACCCTGTGACCCAGTTCCGTCAGGATGTTTTTCCAACGGGTAGCCGTGGCGCGGTTTCCGGAACGGGAACGGGGCAATGCCGGGGTGATCAGGACAATTTTCATAATAAAAGTGGATGGTATTACGTTATTGTATCGATAACAGGGTATATTTCGTGACCCAAACAGGATGCATACGAAAAGCTGATGCACTACAGAGACGCTACCGCAGAAAACCTGGAAGCCGCCTTGCGGGATACGCGCTCCAGGACCCTGGCCCTGATCGAGGGGCTGGACTCACAGCAACTCCTCGGCCCCAGGCTTCCCACCACCAACCCCTTGTGCTGGGAAATTGCCCACACCGCGTATTTTCACGAATTCTGGGTGCTGCGCCACCTGGGTCAACGACCGGAAATTCTTCCGGATTCAGACAGGCTGTTTGACTCCATCTCCATCCCGCACGAAACGCGGTGGGATCTGCCGCTACCCAGTATGGAAGACACACTCCAGTACATGGATGAGGTGCTGTCGGCAGAGGTTTCCCAACTGGACGAAATCAAGCTGGAAGATTTTGCAAAATACTTCTATCTGCTGGCCCTGTTCCATGAAGACATGCATGGCGAGGCACTGACCTACACACGACAGACTCTCGCCTACCCCGCACCGGCCTACATGCGCAATCAAGCACCTGCTGACGGCGGCAGTGTTCCTGAGAATGAAGATATCGAAGTCGCAGGCGGACCGTTCCTTCTGGGTGCGGAAAGAAACGGCGAGTTCACGTTTGACAATGAGAAATGGGCACACAGGATCACGCTGGCCCCTTTTCATATTGCCCGTTACACAGTAAGCAACCAAGACTATGCCGAGTTTGTGGAGGCCGGCGGCTATACAACACGGGAATACTGGTGCGATGCAGGTTGGCAATGGCGCAAGGAACGGGGTCTTGAATGCCCGGTGTACTGGAGAAAGGATTCCGATCACACCTGGCACACACGACGGTTTGACCAGTGGCATGCACTGGCATGGGCCCATCCCGTGATCCATGTCAGCTGGTATGAAGCCCAAGCGTTTTGCAGGTGGGCAAACCGGCGCTTGCCAACCGAGGCGGAATGGGAATTCGCAGCTGCTTGCAACCCAGAGGAGGTGACTGCGGGCATGCCCTGCAAGAGGCAGTTTCCCTGGGGAGATGAGGCCAGTGCGGATTGTGCCAATCTGGATGCTAGGGGTTCTGGCCCTGCTGGCGTCCACGCGCATCCGGCAGGTGACAGCACACTGGGCTGCCGTCAGATGCTCGGCAATGTGTGGGAGTGGACGGACTCGACTTTCCAGCCCTACCCAGGCTTCTCACCGGACTGCTACACGGAATATTCCCGACCGTTGTTCGGTCAGACCAAAGTGCTGCGGGGTGGCGCTTGGGTAACCCGCAGTCGCATGATCCACAACACATGGCGCAACTACTATGGTCCCGACCGCAATGATGTGTTCGCCGGATTCAGAACCTGTGCGAAATAAGCATGGTTATCAGGGCCGCAAGCGAGCACACAGCACGGTGATACATTACAGGCGGCAGACACGCTCATGAGTTGGTGGGGAAAGCTGGCTGGCGGTGGACTGGGATTTGCACTGGGCGGGCCGCTTGGTGCAATGATCGGTGCCATGCTTGGCCATCAGCTGGACAAATCCTCTGACAACAGGCAGGAGGGGTTCAGCTTCGACCAAGGTTCACAGGAACGGACCCAGGCCGCCTTCTTTACCGCAACCTTTTCTGTCATGGGCCACATTGCCAAGGCGGATGGACAGGTTTCCCCGCAGGAAATACAGCTGGCCGAGCAGGTGATCTCGCAGATGCGGTTGAACAAATCGCAGCGCAAGATTGCCGTAGCCCTGTTCAATCAGGGCAAGGAGGACGGATTCATGCTCGACGAGGTCCTCGAGCAGTTCCGAAGGGAGTGCCATCGCAAAACCACGCTGATCCAGATGTTCATCGAGATTCAGCTACAAGCCGCTTATGCGGACGGTATCAAGGACCCGGCCGAGGAGCAGGTGTTGCGCCACATCTGCAGCGTGCTGGGATATCCACATGCGTGGCTTGAGCAACTGGAATCGATCACCTTTGGCCAGCAGCATCGTGATCAGTACGGCAACCGCTCCGCCTTCGTATCGGCCGAGGAGATCGAAAATGCCTACAGGGTTCTCGGCGTTGACCCGCAGGCCTCCGAGGCCGACATCAAGAGAGCCTACCGCAGGCTGATGAGCCAGCATCATCCTGACAAGCTGATTTCCAAGGGCCTGCCCGAAGAGATGATCGATATCGCCACAGAGAAAACCCAAGAGATTCGCAAGGCCTATGACATGATCAAGGAACAACGCAAGAAACTGCACTGACCGCCAGGCAGCAGAGGTTCCAAAAGTGCAGAAATGTCCTCAGGCCGGCGTGATTTCAGCATCACGCCCGGCAGGAGATGTGGCTCTGCCGAGCTGCAGGATGCTGGGCAGCAGGATCAGCGTGAACACGGTGCTCACCGCCATTCCTCCAACGATGACCCCGGCGAATCCCTTGTAAAGCTCAGAGCCCGAACCCGGGATGACCAGCAGGGGCAGCATCCCGAAAATGCTGGTCAGCGTGCTCATGAAGATGGGCCGCAGGCGCACCCGTACGGATTCACGTACCGGGGGGGGGGGCGACCCGCCCCCCCGCACGTCCGGCCCCCCCGGGGTGTCCCCCCGCATAGGGGAAATTTACAACAAGCCCCACCAAACAAAAAAACAAAACCAA
>VXPJ01000054.1:0-5647 GCA_009839635.1 Pseudomonadota bacterium | reverse complement strand
GGCCCCCACCCCAAAAAGGGGGGCCCGGGGGCCCTTCAATTGGGCCCGATGGCGACCCGGACCGTATTCCGTACCCGCGGCGGGGGGCTACAGCCCCCGACGCTCTGCGGCACGGGCCTGGTGGACCAGCAGGATCGCGTTATTGACGACCAGGCCCAGCAAGACAATGAAGCCAAGCATGGTCAACAGGTCTGCGGGAAGATTCAGCAGCTGCAACATGAGGACCCCGCCCACAGTAGCAAGTGGCAAGACCAAAATGACCAGAACCCCGTCGACAAAAGATCGAAACAGCGCAGTGATCAGCAAGTAAAGGATGATCACGGCCAGCACAAAGCTGCTTGAAAAGCCCTGAATTGCCTTTTTAAGATTGTCGGCAGACCCGCTTAGGCGAACCGCTCCACCCTCTGGCAGTTCCCGTTCTATGACCGGTATGATTTCCTGGTGAATCTTGTCGAGCACCACCTCAAGGGGAACCCCGGGCGGCGGGCGCAATTCCAGGGTCACAGTACGTCGTCGGTCGAGACGGCGAATGAGGTCCGGACCCGCGGTGCGCGTGATCTCGACCAACTCGCTGACAGGCAGGACACCGCCCTCGGGCGTATACAACGGGATGGCGGCCAGTTCTTCTGGTGTGTCCCATGGCTGGACTCTGGCGACCACATCCAGCTTTTCATCGCCATCGAAATATTCGCCGACAAACAGACCCTGGCCCAAAAAGCGCGTCAGCAAGGCCATGGTCCCGCGTCCCCAGCCGACCTCGACCAGGCGGCTCTCCCGAGGTGCCATCTGCAGCTCGGGCTCTGCCAGCTGCAGTCCGGGCTTCGGGTTGGCCCGTATTCCGGGAAACACCGTGGGAATCTTGAAAAAGCCCATCCGGGCAGCGTGCAGCAGGCTTTCGATGTCATTTCCCTGGATGTTGATATCAACAGAGGTTCTTCCGCCAACACCACTGAACAAGGACGCCTTCTGCACGATGGCAAAGCTGTCTGGAAAACCGCTGATTGTGCCTTTCACGACCTTCATGACCTCGTCGATTTCATCCTTGTGCGGATTTTGTGCCCGCGCACCCAAGAACATTGCCCCGGGCCGGGCGACAAAGAAGTAATGTTTGATTTGCGGTGACCTTGTGCCGTCGAGATACGGCTGCAGGCGTTGGGCAATCACTTCTCCCATTTCCTTCTCGACGTGATCAATATTGACACCCGGAGGAGGGATTATGATGCCAAACACCAGGTTACGATTTCCTTCCGGCAAATAGTTCAGCTTGGGGAAGGCCAGATAGGTAATCGTGACCGCTGTCCCGATCAGGCCGAGGATCCATATCCAGCGCATCTTCGGCGTGCCGGTGAGGTTCATGATCATCGAAGTGGACCGATCCAGCCAAGATTCCGGTCTGTCGGCAAGCTGCAATTGCGACGTAAACTCATGGGCAGCCACGGGAATCACAAGGCTGGCAACGAGCAATGATGTCACGGTAGCCACTGAAATCACGATGGCCAGATCCGAGAACAGCTGACCACTTTGATCCTTCAGAAAAATGATCGGCAGAAAAATGGCGACTGTCGTCACTGCAGAGGCAAACAAGGCCGGCCACACCTGCCAGGTACCTGTAATCGCGGCTTCCTTGGAGGGCATGCCCTGCTCGCGCATGCGGACAATGTTCTCCAGTACGATGATCGCGGCATCCATCACCATGCCGACCGCAAATGCCATCCCCGCCAGGGAAACGACATTGATGGTGCGGCCTGTCATGTTCATCATCACCAAGGCCATAAACAGGCACAGGGGTATCGCTAAAGTGACTACCAGCGTTGGCCGCAGCCTTCTCAGAAACCACCATAAAATGGCAATTGCCAACAGTACTCCCAAGCTCAGGCTGTTGCGCAACAACTCGATCGCGCTGTTGATATATTGAGTCTCGTCGTAGACCTGTTCTATGTTCAGGCCTGCCCGTTTAAGAGGCCCCTGCTCGATCTCCCGGACCACTTCCCGGATCCGGCTCATGGTCTGCAACACGTTGACACCTGACTCCCTGTAGGCATTGACTGCGATCGACTGTCCGCCCTTGGTAATCACGAAGTTGTTGCGGTCGACGGTGGCCAGTTCAACCCGGGCGATATCCCGCAATACGATGGCCCTGCCATCTCGCCACTCCAGGATCAGTTCATTGAGTTGTCGTACGTCCAGCGAACCGGCATAACGCAATGTGTAGCGCCGTTTGCCGACGCTTGCAGTGCCACCGGAGATGTCCTCATTGCCGTTGACCAGGGCGGCGGCCTTGGTCAGGTCGATACCCAGTCCTGCCGCCTTGTAAGGATCGACGGTAATCCTGACTTCATGCTCATTCCCGCCACGAACCTCGGATAGCGCGACTCCGTTGATGCGCTCAAGGCGTGTCTGCACGACGTCCTCAACAAAATCCCGGTAGGTTTCTATGGGCCGGGGATTGCCTCCTTCAGTCCGGATGATGAACCAGGCGACCGGCCGTCCCCGGCCACCGGCCGTGCTGAGCACGGGCTCGTCAGCATCTTCGGGATAGCTGGGAACACGGTTCAGCCGGTTGATCACATCGATCAGCGCCCGGTTCAAATCGTGTTCCACCTCAAAGGAAAGCGTGATCTTGCCCGTGCCGGTGCTTGCTTCTGAAAGCAGTTCCGTCATGCCCGTAAGGCCGCGCAGCTGTTTTTCCTGGGGCTCGATAATCTCGGACTCGACCTCTTCCGGGGCTGCCGCCCGCCAACTGGTCGAGATCACGATCTCGGGCTGCTCCACGGCGGGAGTCAGCTGGATGGGAAGTTGGGTCAGGGTCACCGACCCAAACAGGATAACCAACAGGCAGCCGACCAGGGTTGCAGTGGGATTGCCCAGTGCAAGTTTGATCGGGTTCATGGATCCGCCAGTAGCGGTCGCACCTTGACTACCATCCCGGGCTGGAGGTTCTCGCCGCCGCGTGTGATGACCCGGTCACTTTCACGGATTCCGCCAATCACTTCGATGCTGTCAGAGTCGGCAATCCCGGTTTGCACAGCGACCCTCTCTGCCACCGATTGATCATTCACGCGAAACACATACACCCCCTCCCTGCGCAGCACCAGTGCATCGCGCGACACCAGCACCACTTCCCTGGGATGTGCAGTCGGGATTGCGACGCGCAGCAGAGTGCCCGCACTCAGGGACGCATCCGAGATGGAAACACGCAACTCATACAGCCGGGACAGGTCTCCACCGATCGGCACCAGGGTACGCACCCGGCCCGTTCCGTTGAATTTTCCATGGTTGTAAGTCAAAGGCGTGCCGACCGTCACAAAAGGCAGTGTGCTGGATGGGATGTGCGTTTGAATCTCAAGGTTCTCGCTGCTGACCAGCCGCACGATGGCCTCCCCCTTGTCGGCCCACTCTCCGGCCTGCAGGCGTCGTTCGGATACGATGCCGTCAAACGGGGCGATGATTCGTGTGCGCCGCAAATGCTCTTCGGCCTGAGCGAGGCGGGCTTCGGCGGAGAGGATGTTGCTGCGCGCTACCGATTGGTCCCTGCGGGCCGCATCCACCTGGCTCATTGCAATGTTGTTGTCCGTAAGGAGTTTGCTGAACCGTTCCACCTGGCGAGTGTGGTACTCGTACTTGGCCTTTTCGCTCTGGATGATGGATTGCTCTTCGATCAGTTGCTGGCTGATGAAGACGTCATCCATTTTTGCTACCGTCTCACCCTTTTGAAAGCGGCTGCCGACATCGGCAACCCACGTCAGGTGTCCGGGAACTTCGCCCGCCAGATAGGCATCGTCCCGACTGATGAGTGTGCCGCTGTACAGGACGGTGGGCGAGACGCTTTTTTTCACTGCCGGCTCAGTGACCACAAACACAGGAGGCCGTTCCATCATCTCCTGTGCATGACCCGTTACCGCATAGAGGGCCAAGGCAATGTGTACAAGCAATATTCTCATATCCGTATGTGAGGCAGGTTACAGCAGGTACATTACGGTCGCTAGCTCAGCGAACCGCCACAACTGCTCCCCTGTCCAGCAGTACAGCCATAGCAGTGGTCCGCCACGGCAATTTCGCTGCCCTCCAGATCGACACTCATCAGCTCGGACAAATGCGTGCGCACCTGGTTGTGATACGGCAACGGCAAGCCGAGCATCTGGTTGAAGTCACAGTCATACACGTAGCCTTGCCAGTCCACGCTGATCAGGGAACGGCACATCACCGCCTGCAGGTTTTTTTCACAATAGGAATCCCTCAACAACTGCATGTATTCGTCAAATTTTCCCTGGCTCACCAGCATGCTGCCAAACCGCTTGATCGGCATGTTGGTGATGGTGAACAGGTGGTCGAACCTGACACCGTACTTGAGCAAAAATTCATGATAGTCTCTCTCCAGGCCTTCCTGCGACGGTGGCAAATCCGGGCCCTGCGGATTGTAGACCAGCGTGAGACTCAGGCGGGCATCACCGGTTCCGTAGCCGAGCGCATTCAGCCGTTGCAATGCCCGTATACTCTTCTGGAACACTCCCTTGCCGCGCTGGCGGTCGACATTTTCTTCAAGATAGCATGGCAGGGATGCTACGATCTCTACGTGCTGCTCTGCCAGGAATTGTGCAAGTGATTCCTGCCCGGGTTCCTCAAGTATCGTCAGGTTGCAGCGATCGATCACACGCTCGACCTGTCCGCGGGCCTGTTCGACCAGGCTTCTGAACTGCGGGTGCAGTTCCGGGGCCCCGCCGGTGATATCCAGCACCTGGACATCACGTGCCTGCAAATAGCCCAGCACGGTGTTGATCGTATCCGAAGACATCATCTCCTTGCGGTTCGGACCGGCATTGACATGGCAGTGCACACAGGTCTGGTTGCAGCGGTAGCCCAGGTTGATCTGCAGGGTCTCAAGCCGGGCCCGATGAATTTCGGGAAAGTCGGACTGTTTCAGTAGATGCAGGGTTTCATGCATATCCAGGGCACTCCCAAATCAGGGCGACATCAGCCGCGCTCAAAGGCATGATACCTCTTTACCCAACTCAGCACTTTCTCGGGGGCATGAGCCTTCTTCCAGGCACCGGCAGCATACTTGTTTGCCTCGGCAAGCGTCGGGTAGATATGGATCGTACCGAGAATCTTGTTCAGGCCCAGCTTGTGCTTCATGGCCGAGACATACTCAGCGATCAGGTCACCGGCATGCTCACCGACAATGGTAACCCCCAGTATCCGGTCCTTGCCGGGAACCGTCAGTACCTTGACCACCCCGTGCGCCTCTTCATCGGCAATGGCGCGATCCAGATCGGAGATATCGTAGCATGCCACCTCGTGTTCGATCCCCTGACGCTGTGCCTCCCGTTCATTCAGACCGACTCTTGCCACTTCGGGTTCTGTGAACGTGCACCAGGGGATGACCGAGTAGTCCACGCGGAATTTCCTGAAGCGCCCGAACAGCGCATTGACACTGGCATACCAGGCCTGGTGGGAAGCCGTGTGCGTGAATTGGTAAGGGCCCGCGAGATCGCCACAGGCATAGATGTTCGGGTAACTGGTTTGCAGAAATTCATTCAGTTCAGGCTGCCCGTTTTTCTGCACCTCGATCTGCAGGTGTTTGTCCCAGGTATGGTGGGAGGTCACTTTGCGCCCCACTGCAACCAGAATGGTATCAAACGGAATGCGG
>VXPJ01000069.1 GCA_009839635.1 Pseudomonadota bacterium | reverse complement strand
CTTGGCAATAGGTATGCCATGTTGTTTGTACAAATCATCCAAAATCTTAAATGCTGCGTGCGCAAGGGTGTGAACTGCTACGAGGCTCTCCCCGGAAAACAAAAGCTTGATGGCTGCTTGAACTTGGCATAGAGCAGCGGCTATCTTCCTGACCTTATACGACTCCCACCCCTTGCTCTGTCTTCTTGTGTAATCACTGTCCATCGGCTCGGTGGTTAAACGTTAATTGTCTCTAGAGAATCGTCTATTGGTTCCCGGGAAATGATGTGTCGCCATGCGGATTTGAAATGCTTTGGGTGGGGATGGCGAACTAGGGGTCCGTCTACCAGGCATTGCCATTACCTGGAGAATCGCAGTGAGCATGGAAAAAATTTCATGAAGTCAGTAAGCATGGATAGTATTCGGTAGCCGAGCGAATCACCCGATTTCTTGTCGTCACTGACAACCCCATGGACGGGCTATCAATACGTGCCAGTGGTTTGCGAGAAACTATATCGGGTGTGATGTAGCGGACAGGTGGCTCGAATCCTTGTCGGGCCGCAGGGCGCATGGGTGGACTTCGTATCACTTGTAAAAACCAAAATAACTCAATAGCGTCCTCCTGACGGATTAGCCTTCAGGGGGATGCCCGGCTAGGTATGGTCAAGGATCTGGCTCAGGAACAGCTTGGTTCGATCATGCTGCGGGTTGTCGAAGAATTCCTGCGGGCTGTTCTGCTCGATGATCTCACCGCCGTCCATGAAGATCACGCGATCGGCCACGGTTTTCGCAAAGCCCATCTCGTGGGTCACGCACAGCATGGTGATGCCTTCGCCTGCGAGTTCGACCATGACGTCCAGCACCTCCTTGATCATCTCAGGATCCAGTGCCGAGGTGGGCTCATCGAACAGCATGATCCGCGGGCGCTTGCACAGGCTTCTCGCGATGGCCACCCGCTGCTGCTGACCGCCTGAAAGCTGCCCGGGATACTTGTGCGCCTGCTCCGGGATCTTGACCCGCTCCAGGTACTTCATGGCGATCTCCTCGGCCTCGGCCTTGGGCATCTTCTTAACCCAGATCGGGGCCAGCGTGCAGTTCTCGAGCACGGTCAGGTGCGGGAACAGGTTGAAGTGCTGGAACACCATGCCGACCTCGCTCCTGACCTTGTCGATGTGCTTGAGGTCGTTGGTCAGTTCCGTGCCGTCGACGATGATGTCGCCCTCCTGGTGTTCCTCAAGGCGGTTGATGCAGCGGATCAGCGTCGACTTGCCGGAGCCGGACGGCCCGCAGATGACGATCTTCTCGCCGCGCGTCACGTTCAGGTTCAGGTTCTTGAGCACGTGGAACGGGCCGAACCACTTGTGCACGTTGCGCATGACCACGGCGTACTCGCTGTCTTCGCGCGGCTGGGAATCGTTCGGGTTTTCGCTCATGCGGGCTCCTTGGTGTCCGGATCAGTGATCATGCTCGGTCTGGAGCTTTTTTTCCAGATACAGCGAGTAGCGCGACATGGAAAAGCAGGAAATGAAGAAGAAGATGGCGACGAACAGGTAGACCTCGTTGTGGAGTCCGGTCCACTTGGTGTCGGCGAGCGAGGAGCGCCCGATGCCGAGCGGGTCCAGCAGGCCGATGATGATCACCAGGGTGGTGTCCTTGTACAGGCCGATGAAGGTGTTGACGATGCCCGGGATGGAGATCTTCAGGGCCTGAGGCAGCACCACCAGGCGCATCGATTGCCAGTATTTCATGCCGATCGCCTCGGCCGCCTCGACCTGGCCCTTGGGGATGGCCTGCAGGCCGCCGCGGATGACCTCGGCCATGTAGGCCGAGGCGAACAGCGTGACCATGATCAGCACGCGCAGCAGCAGGTCGAACACCGTGCCCTTGGGCAGGAAGTAGTTGAGCATGGTCGAGGCCACGAACAGCAGCGTGATCAGCGGCACGCCGCGGATGAACTCGATGAAGCCCACGCATACCAGGCGAATGACGGGCAGCGAGGACTGGCGACCCATCGCCAGCAGGATGCCGATCGGCAAAGAGAACGCGATGCCGGTCACGCCGATCACCAAGGTCAGCATGAAGCCGCCGAACTGGTCGGTGTCGACCGGCGCCAGCCCCCAGCCGCCGAGCAGCAGCCAGCCCGCAATCAGCGGGAAGACCATGGAATAGTAGAGTCCGTACTTTCGAAGGGGCAGGCGGTCATAGAGCACCGGCACCAGCGCCAGCAACAGCAGCACGAAGGCGAGGTTCACGCGCCAGCGCTCCTCGGCAGGGTAAAAGCCGTAGGTGAACAGGCGAAAGCGCTCGGCGATGAATGCCCAGCAGGCGCCGCCGGCCTGGGCCCGGCAGGCATCGCGGTTCTCGCCGCTGAAGGCCGCATCGAAGAGCATCCAGTTCAGCATGGGCGGGATTAACTCGAACAGCAGCCAGACCGAGACCAGGGTCATGACGACGTTGGTGGGCGAGGAGAACAGGTTGTTGCGCACCCAGGCGAGTGGCCCTGTGACGCTTGCAGGCGGTGGCAGGTCAGGGTGTTCGCCGATCTTGTAGGAGATGGGTTTCATGTCGTCAGCGCTCCACCAGCTTGATGCGCTTGTTGTACCAGTTCATGACTGCGGAGATGGCCAGCGAGAGCAGCAGGTACAACAGCAGCACGATGAGCATGCATTCCATCTCCCGCCCGGTCTGGTTGAGCGAGATGCCGCCGATGGTCGCGACGATGTCCATGTAGCCGATGGCGATCGCGAGCGAGGAGTTCTTGGCCAGGTTCAGGTACTGGCTGGTGAGCGGCGGGATGATGGCGCGCAGCGCCTGCGGGATAACCACCAGGGTGAGGGTTCGCCCTCGTGAGATGCTGAGCGCGTAGGCCGCCTCGGTCTGGCCCCGGTTGACCGCCTGGATGCCGGCCCGCACGATCTCGCCGATGAAGGCAGCCGTGTACAGGGACAGCGCCAGCCACAAGGCGATGAACTCGGGACGCACCACCATGCCGCCTTCGAAATTGAAGCGCTGCAGGCTTGGAACATCCCAGGCGATCGGGGCCCCGAGTGCGAGAAAGGCCAGCACCGGCGCACCCACGATCGCACCGAGCCCGACCCAGAACACCGGGTATTGCGCCCCGGTGCGGTCCTGCTCGCGCTTGGCAAACCCCCTGAACCAGGCGAAGAAGGCGATGCCCGCGACAAACACTGCGATCACGCCCCAGAAGGCGGGCTCGTAAATGGGTTTCGGGACGAAGAAGCCGCGGTTGGTAAGAAAGGCGCCATCGCCGACATTGATGGCCTGCTTGGGCACCGGCAGCGTGTTCACGATGATGCCGTGTACCAGCAGGATATGCAGCAGTACCGGCACATTGCGCACGAACTCGATGTACATGTAGGCAAGCCGGTTGGTGATCCAGTTCTTCGACAGGCGCAGCACGCCGAGGATGAAGCCCACCACGGTCGACAGCGCGATGCCGCACACAGCCACCAGCAGGGTGTTGAGGATGCCGACCCACATGGCGGTGAAGTGCGTCGACTTGCTGGAGTACTCGATCAGGTGCTGGTTGATGTCGTAGGCGGAGGTCTGGAACAGGAAGTCATAGCTGAAGCCCTTGCCGAGGGCCTCCAGATTCACGTAGGCGTTGCGGATGATGTAAGCGAAGAAGGCGAAGAAGGCCAGCGTGGCGATGACCTGAACGACCAGCGAGCGCGTGTCCTTGTCGTTCCAGAGCCGGCTCAGGAAGTTGCCTTCAAAAGTGCTCAGTGCAGGCATCGGGATGACGGGCGAATTGCATCGGTTGGGTCGTTTTGCATGAGCATGGACCGCGCCTGCGGGCCTGTCAATAGGCCGCAGTCCTCATCCGTGTCCCGAATCGCGCGGGACGGGACGGGGCCCCGCCTCGCGGGACCCCGTCGGGTTCATCGTGCCGTTCCGGCTAGCGGATCGGTGCTGCGTACAGGATGCCGCCGCTCTTCCAGGACGCGTTCAGGCCGCGCTCCAATGCGAGCGGGGTGTCCGGACCGATGGTGGCATTGAAGATTTCCGCATAGTTGCCGGCGTTGTCAATCGCACGCACGGCCCACTGCGCATCCAGCCCGATGAAGGCGCCCATGTTGCCCTCGGTCCCGCACAGGCGGTTGATGCTCGGGTTGTCGCCGGCGGCTGCGCAATGATCATGCAGGTTGGCCTTGGTGACGCCGAGTTCCTCGGCGATGATCAGCGCGTTGACCACCCACTTGGCAATGTCCGTCCAGTTGTCATCGCCGTGGCGTACAGCTCCTGCGAGCGGTTCCTTGGAGATGATTTCCGGCAGGATGATGTGTGCGGACGGGTCCTTCAGGGCCGCACGGGTGGAGGCCAGCGCGGAGGCGTCCGTGGTGTAGGTATCGCAGCGGTTCGACGTGTAGTTGGCGATACTTTCCTCGTTGGTCTCGGAGTTCACCGGCTCGTAGTCCATCTTGTTGGAACTAAAGAAGTCCGCCAGGTTCAGCTCGGTGGTGGTGCCGGTCTGGATGCACACGGAAGCCCCGCTCAGGTCCATCGCCGAGGTGATGCCGGAGTCCTTGCGGATCAGAAAGCCCTGTCCGTCATAGTAGTTGACGGGCAAGAACGTCAGTTTCAGGTCGGTGTCGCGGCTCATGGTCTCGGTGGTGTTGCGAAACAGGATGTCGCCCTCACCGGAGTTCAGCAGGGTGAAGCGCGTCTTGCCGGTGGACGGCACGAAGCGGACCTTCTCGCCATCGCCCAGCACCGCGGCAGCCACGGCCCGGCAGAACTCGACATCAAAGCCTTCCCAGCGGCCGTTCTCATCCGGGGCCGCAAAACCGGCCAGCCCGGTGGTCACCACGCAGTTCAGCACGCCGCGGGCCTTGACCTCTTCCAGCGTGCTCGCCTGGGCAACCGCGGAGGCCAGCGCCAGGACCGCGCCGAGGATCATAAATCTAGTAATTCTCATTCGGGAATCTCCTTAGGGTGTTCTCGTTCTTGTTAGCTGACGGGAATTATAACCCGGATTCGTGCCGATCATTAACCGCAAATGGGAGATATGTGGCTTTCGGCCTGCATAAAGTCCGTAAATGTTTGCCCCACAGCGCACACATTGACCCTGCCACATGTACAGGTATAATCCTGCCCGGACTGGGCCGACATTCCGGTGCCGGGTCCGTGGGTGAAGGCAGTCCACTGTCTTCAGTACGCGGTCCGGTCACGGAATACAAAATGTGCATGTCTACTCCGCGGCATTGGAGGCCGTATTCGCGGGCACATGGAGCATTGTGAAATCATACCCGGAGAGCAGGATGCCTGCGTGCCCGCAGCACGCGTGCAGGCCCCGCACCCGCCTTCTGATCCCTGCTCATCATTCATCCGCCGCTCATGGCGCGTTGCAGCTTTTGCATGTGTCGCCGGGCTGGTGCTCGCACCTGCCTTGGCCCGGTCCGATTCGACCGAGCCACATCTTGAAGGATTCTCATCACAGGTGGGCGCATGCGAGACCGCGTTCGGCGAGGCACTGTCTGACGGGGCTGACTGTCTCATCGGTCAGGGCCTGAATTATCTGCTGAATGAAGGCGCCAGTCAGGTGCGCGAGCACGGCGTGCAGGCTTTTGGCCCCCACTTCCAGGTGGTCGCGAACCCGACCGCCTCCATGCTCGGTGATGGCGTGCGCATCGGCGGAGAGCTGGACGTCGTCATCCCGTTCGCCGGCGACACGTCCCTGGCACTGTCCGAGCCGTCGACCTCCGCACTGTTTGTGCAGCAGGGTATCACCCGCTGGTGGGACGGCGAAGGGCGGTTACACAACGATCTTCGGTTCGGGCTCGTCTACCGCTTTCGCATGGGCGGACAGGCGGATGCGGATATCCTCGGCGTCTCCCTGTTGCAACAGCATAATGTCGAGTCGCAGCACGAGGTGCTGGTCTCCGGGATCGACTACCAGGGCCGTCTTGGGAACGGCTCGTTTCGCTATTACAGCCCGACCACGGGCTGGCGCACCAACCGCCTGGGGCAAAAAGAGCGCGCCCTCGAGGGAGCGGAGTTCGGCACCCGTCTCGACCTGACCACCACCTTGCGCATGCACGCCACCGGTTATCGCTGGCAGGCCGAGGACGGTTCCGGGCGCTGGACAGATGGCATGCGCCTCGGCTTTGGACTGCGACCGCATCCATGGCTGAACCTGACCGGCGAGTACGACCATGCGAGTACGCGGGAAGGCGGACTGTCCCTGCATGCCGGGCTGCGGATTCCGTTCGGCCAGCTATCGAGGGCGCCACGCTGGCAAGGGCTGGGGGTGACCGAGGACACGTCCACCTCGGACGAATCCCAGCTGTGGCGACCGGTCGAGGACACCGGGCGCATCCGGGTAGCGACCCTGAGCGAGGTTACCGGGATCAGCGGCGAGGTGGAGATCTATTTTCTGCAGGATGAAGCGTCCAGTGGCGAAACGGTGGAACTGGAAGTCGTGCTGGCGTCTGCGGTCGAGGCGGACACCACGCTCGAGGTCCGCCTGGTGCCGGGAAGCGGTGACAACCCCGCCGTACCCGGCGTGGATTTTGTCGACCAGCCGGTGCAGATGGTGATTTCGCAGGGTGCGACCAGCGGCAGGGTTTCCTTTCAGTTGTTGCAAAATGATGATCAGCAGGAAAACCGCAGCCTGAGTGCCACAGTCTCACTGGTCTCGTGAACGGTCTGTTGCTTGTAGCGGGGATGCTTGGACAGCAGTCAGGGGTACATGCAGGACGGGTCACTGAAACGAAATATCGAAGCCAGCCTGAATCCAGGACTTGCATAGCACTCGCCATCGCATTGGCCCTGCTGGGCATCTCGGCCTGCAGTGGAGGGGGTGGCGGAGGCTCATCCGCGCCTGAGACCATGGACCCCTCGCCGGCAAACACGCTGCCTGCAAACCGGGCTTCCGAAATCATGATCACGCCGCCTGCAAGCCCTGCCTCGCAACCCCCGGCACAGCAGCAGGTAAGTCCCGTGTCGCCACCACCCGTATCGCAGCAGCGGGTCCCACTCACAGGTGTCGAGTTCGAGGTAAAGAGTTCGACTGGACGCTGGGCATCCTTTCTTTTGACGCCGGAGCCGGTCGATGCCTATCTGGGGGGATATGGGTTCAGTTGGACCGATGGCCTGGATGCAGGCAACATATTCGGCACAGAACCTTTCGGGGACAGCATATTCATCTCATTCCGGTGTGCGGACGGCTATTATGGTGATATCGACCTCACGCTTATTACCTCACAGCCGAGGATCGAGTCGACCGTAAGTTTCTCCTGTCAGTAAAGCCGCTGCGACCTGCCCCTCAGCCCCCTCCCGGGTCACCAGCACGGAAACAAATCCAAGCTCTGCCGATGCAGGCGGCTCAAACGTTCCGCCCGGGTCAAGCGCTGCGTATCTCCGGGGGATGATTCTGCCGGGATTGAATTTGGGGTATACATCTTCCATGTTCAGGCTCGTGCTCACGGCTTGGCTGGTGGGGATCTTGCCCACCCTGGCTATAGCTGGTATGCAGGCGGATCGCGCTCCGGTTGAACCGGGCGGGGTGCTAGCACCCCTTGGTTCAGGCGTGGGGTCCGGCCTGGATAAGGTGCCCAGTGAGACCGATCGGTACACTGTTGACCGATATCGTAACGCGGCTGAGGCAGGACATGCCTGGGCTCAGTTCAGGCTGGGTCTCATGTATGCCGAAGGCGAAGCCCTAGCACGGGATGCACGTGCGGCGGTGTACTGGTTTCGCAAGGCTGCGGCACAGGAACATGCCGCAGCCCAATACGCGCTGGGTGTGGTACATGCGTTCGGGCATGGAGTGGCCAAGGATGAAGTGCTGGCCGTGCACTGGTTTCGGGTCGCGGCCGAGCAGGGATACCCCCTGGCCCAGCACGACCTCGGTCTCATGTACTACAAGGGGATGGGGGTGGAAAAGGACGATGCCGAGGCGGTGCGCTGGTGGATGAAAGCGGCCGAGCAGGGCAATGCCCCAGCCCAGTCCAAGCTCGGCGCCATGTACATCCGCGGCACCGGAGTACCCCGCGATCACGTGCAGGCCTACGCCTGGATCAGCATCGCGGCCGCACGCGGGGATGCCGCGGCCACGAAGGCCATGGCCATGATTGACGAAATCCTCACACCAGGTGAGCGCGAACGTGCCAGGCAATTGTCCAGCGAATACCGCCGCGCCTACGACTCGTCACCCGCGCCCCGCTAAGGGCATGGGAGAATCCGGCGCACAACGGTCCGCCACGGATACGCGGATCGGCCTAGCTATTCTGCGGCGAGGGCATCGAAGGTGTCGATGTCCAGTGCAGGAGCAGTCTGGAACCTTGCGCCCGTGAGTCGGCTCAGTCCCAGGGAAATCTTCGCGGCCGCTTCGATATCCGGCAGTTTGACAATCAGTACCAGGTCGGTGGACCCGAGCAGCGTGTAGATCCCGACGGTCTCCCCCCCGGCATCCTGAATCAGTTTCTTTGCTTTCTCGGTGCGTAATGCATCGATCCCTTCCAGGGATTCCTTTGAGTAGCTTCCAAACATGAAGAACGTGGTCATGATGTCCTCCTGTGATCGGAATTCATGGGAAGGCCCATGGTACCACGGCGGCAACGAGCAAGGGCGTGGGTTAGCCCGGATCCTGCGCGAAATATTCCTCGGTGCCCTGTTCGCGAATGGCCCCGACGATGCGCTTGACCCCGTGCAGGTAGGCCGCGGTTCGAAGGCTCACGCCCTCGTCCTCGGCCGCCTCGAAAATATGGTCGGCCTCACGCTCCATGGTCTTTTTCAGGCGACGCGTCACCTCGGCTTCCTCCCAGTAGAGCCCGGAGCGGTTTTGCAGCCATTCGAAATAGCTGACCGTCACCCCGCCGGAGTTCACCAGCACGTCGGGCAGCACGGTGATGCCACGCTGCTGCAGCACGGTATCGCTGTGTGAGTCCACCGGGCCGTTGGCGACCTCAAGCAGACTGGAAGCCTGGATGCGTTCCACGTTCTCTTCGGTGACCTGGTTTTCCAGGGCCGCGAGCGCCAGCACGTCGACGTCGAGCTCCAGCAACTCCTGGTTAGTGATGACCTTGTAGATGTTCGACTCGCACACCGAGGAGTCGCAGTACAGCATCTGGCTGATTTCCCGGTGCGTGCGTTTCTGGGCCATCAGCAGCTCCGGGTCCAGGCCGGCATCGGAATACACCGCACCCCTGGAATCGGAGATCGCGACGATGTGGTACCCCGCTTGGTGGGCGAGACAGGCGAAATGCGCCCCGGCATTGCCGAAACCCTGTACGGCGATGCGCATTTTATTGGGATCCAGCCCGGCGCGCTCCACCCAGCGCTCCAGTACGAACAAAGCGCCTTGGCCGGTGGCGGCCTCGCGCCCCAGCGAGCCGCCCAAGTGTACGGGCTTGCCGGTGATGACCCCGGGCACGTTCTTGCGCACGATGGTGTAGTACTCGTCCGCCATCCAGCCCATGATGGTGGCATTGGTGTACATGTCCGGGGCCGGGATGTCGCGCGTCGGCCCGATGATGTCGGCAATGGCACGGATGTAGCCTCGAGAGAGACGCTCAAGCTCGAGGCGCGAGAGCGATTTCGCATCCACGGCGACCCCGCCCTTGGCCCCGCCGTAGGGCAGGCCGGCGACCGCGCACTTGATGGTCATCCAGAAGGCCAGCGAGGTGACCTCGTCGGCGCTCACCTGCGGATGGAACCGCACCCCGCCCTTGGTCGGCCCGCGGATGTCGTTGTATTGCACCCGGTAGCCCCGCAGTACGCGAAGGCGCCCGTCATCCATGCGCAACGGGATGTTGACCTCCAGCATGATCTTGGGATGCGCGAGGCGCTCGTCGACATCATCGGAGGCCTCGATGCGGCTGAACACATCGGCCAAGCGGGCCTTGGCATCCTGGAAGGTGTTACTCATCGGGTATTCCCTGACCTATCTCCACGTCCTACTCATCAGACCGGCAAAAGTACGCAGGGGTTCACAGGAATGTTGTGTACATAAAAGGCGCTCGGAGCCCCTTGTCGCCGGGTGCCGAGTGTTTTAGTATACCCCTAAGGGATTACTTCATTTCAATGAAAGGGGAGTAACAACAACAAAAATACAACATCTAGACCGACTGGATTTTATGGCCCCTATATATAGGGTATAATCGTGAAATCCGGAGTGAACCCAAAGGACCATACCAATGAACTATTTCAATTTGATTACATTGCGCAAGGCCATGAAGCCCCTACAGGTCTTCGTGGTTGCGATGGCTATGTTCATGGCGGGCTCTGTTCAGGCGGGCGGGGGCGCAGACATGCACACCCTGGAGTCGCTGGTAGAGACCATCAAGGAGCAGCAACGCCAGTTGGAGGCACTGCAAAAGCAGGTGGAGCATCTCAAGGAGGTGGCCACCGCAGCGGACAGCCATGCCAAGCATGCGGTAGCGGAAGCATCGAAGAAGCACGGTGTGGTTGTCTATGGCAGCCTGCGTCCTTCTCTCACCTATAGTGACTTTGATACTGACACCACCTATGACGTGACGGACTTTCTCTCCCGTGTGGGCATAAAGGGCCATGTGGATATCAGCGAGGGCCTGACCGCCATCTACCAGGGTGAATGGGATGTCGACATTGAAGCGAATGGTGACTTCGGCGATGCGCGCCAGGCCTATGTCGGACTCAGGACCGGGCTTGGCCAGATTGCCATCGGCAAGCAGTGGGACCCGCATTTCAACATCGTGGCGGAGGTGACCGACATCTTCAACCACCGTTCGAGCCCGTTCGGCTACGATGAGATCAGCCCGTTCCGTACCAACCAGCTGGTGACCTACATGGCCCATATGGGCGGCCTCAGCCTGCAGGCCGGTGCACGCTTTGACGGCACGCCGGACAACAGCGCGGGCGGTGCAGAAGACGGCAGCTCGGAACCTGACGATATGGATGCCGGCTCTGTCGGTATCGGCTACAGCATGGGGCCACTGTACGCCGGAGTCTCCTACCTGGAAGAGCATGGTGCCGAAGATTTCGAGCGCTCCTTCACAGGACTTGGGGCCAGCATGAACGTGTCGGAGAACCTGTATCTCGCCGTCACCTACCAGGATATAGAAGTTGACCACAACCCGGTCGATAACATGGATTACGACCAGTCCTCGATTGACTTGGCCGCGGCCATGGGCCTCGGTGGTGGCTACAAGCTCAAGGCCTCCTATTTCGACAGGGATGGCGACGACCAGATGCTGCTTAATGATAATGGAGATCCCTACCCCCGCCGCAGTTTCGATGGCTACAACCTGACGCTGGAGAATCAGCTCAACAAAAACCTGCGCGTCCACCTGGAATGGCTCCAGCGTGACATCGAGCACGGGGAAGAAGAAGACCACATCAGCGTCGGCTTTCGCTACGACTTCGAAGCAGAACTGTAGGAAACGCTTCTATCTACCGCTCTTCCCGGGTGGCGCACTCGCCACTCGGGACAGGGCTTCGGTTTTGTTCTTGTCTTTGACCTGACTGGATCTGGCGATACGCCGGCGGTTTCAGTCAAACGGATTCCACCAGCGCTTTTTCTTGTCCTTGCGGGCCGGTTCCGGCTGACCGGTTCGAGGGCCTGTTTCAGCCTTCCGGGTCAGGGCCTTCAGGGCCGCGGCGATCTGGCTGGCCGTGAATCCGCTCCGGATTGCGATGCGGGTCGATTTACTGCGTGTCTGCCAGTTGAAATGCGGTTTGAGCTTTTGCTGGTACTTTCTCGGGTACTCGGTGAAGTCCTGCTGCGGGAAGCGCTGGATCATGCCCTCGATGGTGACCGTGGCCTTGCCGAACAGCCCGAATTCACGGCCGTACTTGCCGACTCCTAGGCCAGCACGCATGATGCGATAGTCGACCTCGGGGCAAAGCTTGAGATGCTGGGGGAAGTCCGGATCCTCTCGGACCTCCAGGCAGGCCTGCTTGGTGTACTGGAGCGAGTCCTCGTCCACCATCAGTCCGATCACGTCCGCACCGGACACAAGCGTCTCGATCGCGGCGCGCTCCTGGTCCGTGAAGCCACTGAGGTCCATGTCGGTCGCCTGCACACGCGCATCCTGGCCGCGCCCATGCCGGACCTCGCGTCGAGGTGCACGTTCGATGACGACCGCCGGCGGCTCATACGGGGTGTATTCAGGGATGTCGGAGGTGTCGACCGAGCAGATCTTGGTGATCTGTTCCTGGCTGAAACCCCTGTCCAGGTAGAACTGCACGTCTTCCGGATCGCAGGCCGCAAAGCCATTGGCTGTCAGCGCAAGCCACAGGCCAATGGGCCATAAGATTCGTCGCATCCGCATCAGTGAGTCGTGATAAAGGGGAGCCTGTATGATCGCTGCGCCATGGTAATCAATGCACACAGAACAAGCAACTTGCCATCGCCACTGCAAACCCTCGGAAAGAGATCAAGGGTGCGATGAAACCATCTGATCTAGGTGCTCACCCGAGCAATCATCTTGTTGATATCCTCTGTGGTGTTTATGCAATGGATAGTAATATCTGGGTGCGCTGATTTGAAAACACGAAATACCTCATCGGCGAAGGCCTGTCCAATGTCAGAAATGTCATCGAAATCAAACAGCACTTCCTTGAATTGGTCTACCCGTGAGAGCAATCGCTTGGCCTGCGATCGCGATACCAGTTGATCATCTTCGTAGGGAAGTAGCTTCTAGAC
>VXPJ01000095.1 GCA_009839635.1 Pseudomonadota bacterium | reverse complement strand
TGTGTCGCCCCCTGTTGACAATACTTCAAACACGCCTTTGGTCAGCCGGAGAATAGAGATATCGAAGGTACCGCCTCCAAGGTCGTACACGGCAGTCACCCCCTCCGCCTGGCGGTCCAGTCCGTAGGCTACCGCAGCCGCGGTCGGTTCGTTCAGTAATCGAAAGACGTTCAGGCCGGCCAGTTTGGCGGCATCCTTGGTGGCTTGGCGTTGCGCATCGTCAAAATACGCCGGCACGGTGATCACGACTCCTGCAAGCTCTCCTCCCAGCGTTTGCTCGGCGCGCGCTCGCAGTGCTTTCAGGATTTCCGAAGAAACCTCGATCGATGTGACCGGCCCCGCCACAGTCTGAATCTGCGGTACACCGCCTTCCTGGTCAACGAACTGGTACGGGAGGTAGCCCTGAAGTGTGGCAAGGTCATCCACAGACCGGCCCATGATGCGCTTCACGGAAGCGAGCGTATTCAGCGGGTCGCAAGTCGCCTGCTCCAGAGCACATGCGCCCACCATGACACCGTCTTCCAGGGTATAGCGCACCACCG
The DNA here is from genome assembly GCA_009839635.1 of Pseudomonadota bacterium. Classification (GTDB taxonomy): domain Bacteria; phylum Pseudomonadota; class Gammaproteobacteria; order UBA4575; family UBA4575; genus WTFY01. The sequence goes on along the minus strand of VXPJ01000095.1, from coordinate 12,153 downwards.
AAGGAAGTATGTCTGTGCCCTCGGCATCCGGCAGGGTTTCGGCAACACCGCTTCGGACACTGGCCACCAGCGAGTTCGTTGTCCCCAGGTCGATCCCCGCGGCAAGGTGGTGCTCATGTGGGGCCGTCGACTGGCCCGGTTCCGAAATCTGCAAAAGTGCCATATGGATTTATAAAAGCTGCTCGTCGAGCTTTTCCTGCTTTTCCCTGAGTTGATTGGTCAGTCGTTCGTAGAACTGCAGCTTCAGTGCCGAGTCCTTTGCAGCGCCCAGATCACCTCGTGCGTACTCGGCCGAGAACCGCGAGATCAGCTCGCTTTGCTGCTGTTTGAACTCGCATGCCAGTTGCTCCAGGGCCGCACCGGGGTCCGGGGCATGATCCAGTTCCGCGACACGCTCATGCGATTCCATCTGCTGCATCAAAAACTCCGCATCCCTTGAAGTTTCCGTATCCGCATCAAATTCCGCATCCTGCAATCCCAGGAGATAGTGAGCACGCTTTAGGTCATTTTTGAGAACGCTGTACGCCTCGTTCACAAACGCCGTATGCTGAACGGATAGGCGCTGCTCCTGGTCGCTCCTGCCGGTGAAACGATCCGGGTGCAGGGCGCTCTGGAAAGCCCGGTACTTTGAGGCCAGTTCTTCCTGGTCCACCTCAAAGCCCTCGGAAAGGCCGAACAACTCGAAATAGTTTCGAGTGAGATCTATATTCATGCTAACTGGATGGGTGGAAGAAAATGATCGCCGAAATGATCGAGATCGGGGAATGGTCAGACGCTAAAACTCTCCCCGCAACCGCAACGGTCCTTTTCATTTGGATTCCTGAATTGAAAGCCTTCCGACAATCCCTCGCGCTTAAAATCCAGTTCGGTGCCGTTCAGATACACCATGCTTTTGGGGTTGATCACCACCTTGACACCCTTGTCTTCAAATATGTGGTCCTCTTTTTCAACCTGATCAGCAAATTCGATGGTATAGGCCATACCTGAACAGCCCGTTGTTTTCACGCCCAGGCGCACACCAATCCCCTTGCCACGCTTTTCAAGGTAGCTCTTTACGTGCTCGGCCGCACTGCTTGTCAAGGAGATGGACATGCTTTACCTGCTTATGCGATTTTCTTGTGCTCAGCTGCACTTACATCCTTGGACTTGAGATCGTCTATCGCCGCCCGGATGGCATCTTCTGCCAGCACTGAACAGTGAATTTTCACAGGGGGCAGTGCAAGTTCTTCTGCAATGTCCGTGTTCTTGATTTCAGAAGCCTCATCCAGGGTTTTACCCTTTACCCATTCTGTCAGCAAGCTGGAGGAAGCAATCGCTGAGCCACAACCATAGGTCTTGAATTTTGCATCCTCGATTACGCCGTCATCACCGACCTTGATCTGCAGTTTCATCACATCACCGCACGCGGGCGCGCCAACCATGCCTGTGCCCACACTTTGATCGCTTTTGTCAAACGACCCTACGTTACGCGGGTTCTCGTAATGGTCCAACACTTTGTCACTGTATGCCATGATTCACGTCTCCTGATTTCCTATACCAGTATGTACTAAAAATTAAACTCTCAAAAATCAACAGCAGCCTCAATGGGCTGCCCATTCGACGGTCTTGAGATCAATGCCCTCCTTGTGCATCTCCCACAAGGGAGAAAGGTCACGCAGCTTGACTACCGCGCTCCGGATCAACTGGGTCGCGTAGTTGACCTCTGCCACCGTCGTAAACCGTCCAATTGTAAAGCGAATCGAACTGTGCGCAAGCTCATCGTCACGCCCCAGTGCCCGCAGTACGTAGCTGGGCTCAAGGGATGCACTTGTACATGCCGAACCTGACGATACCGCAATATCCTTGAGGGCCATGATCAGGCTTTCACCTTCAATGAAATTAAAACTGACGTTGAGATTGCCCGGGATGCGCTGTTCCAGGTCCCCGTTGATATAAATCTCATCAATGTCCTTCAGGCCGTTCAACAGCCTATTTCTCAACATGAGAATGCGCTCGTTGTCTGCTGCCATTTCTTCTTTGGCAATACGAAACGCCTCGCCCATACCCACGATCTGGTGTGTAGCCAGCGTCCCTGAACGCATGCCACGTTCGTGGCCGCCACCATGTATCTGCGCCTCGATGCGAACGCGTGGCTTCCTGCGCACATACAGGGCACCGATACCTTTGGGCCCGTACACCTTGTGGGCCGATAGACTCATCAGGTCAACATTCATGTCCTGCACGTCAATCCCCGCCTTGCCCGGGCTTTGCGCGGCGTCCACATGAAAAATGATCTTGCGCTCGCGGGTAATCTCGCCAATGGCCTTGATGTCCTGGATGACGCCGATTTCATTGTTGACGTGCATGATCGAAACCAGAATCGTATCGTCCCGGATCGCTGCCTGAAAATCATCAAGGTCAATCAGGCCTGAACTTTGCGGCTCCAGGTAGGTCACTTCGAATCCTTCGCGTTCCAGTTGACGGCAGGTATCCAGCACCGCCTTGTGCTCCGTCTTGCAGGTGATGATGTGTTTGCCGTTTTTCTGGTAAAAATGTGCCGCACCCTTGATGGCCAGGTTGTCCGACTCGGTGGCCCCGCTGGTCCAGATGATTTCTTTCGGGTCTGCCTGGATCAATGCAGCAACATGTTCTCTCGCTTCTTCCACAGCTTTTTCCGCACTCCAGCCGAAGCTGTGGCTGCGGGATGCCGGATTCCCATAGTTCCCATCCAGCGTAAGGCACTTCATCATGGCCTTGGCCACCCGTTCATCGACTGGGGTGGTGGCACTGTAATCCAGGTATATCGGTAGTTTCACGTCGGTCACTGTTCGGCTCCTCAAATAACTTCTACCCGGTTCATCCTATGTTCCTGTCGGCTGGATACTTCCCGCACATGCGCATTGCTGACGGCCTGTGCAAGACTGATACCCGAGAGATGGCTGCGAATTTGGCCGCTCAGGCCTTCCCACAAGTCGTGTGTCAGACAGCGCTGGTGATTCTGGCAATCTGCGCTGCCCCCGCAACGGGTGGCATCCAGACTCTCCTCGACCGCATCGATGACATCGGCTATGGCAATCTCTTCCGAGTCCACAGCAAGCGAGTATCCACCACCTGGTCCGCGGGTGCTTTTCACCAAACCCTGACCCCGCAGTAACGGGAACAACTGCTCCAGGTAGGCCAGGGAAATCCCCTGTCTTTCCGAGATATCGGCCAGGGACACGGGACCCTCGTCATGATGCAGGGCAATATCAAACATGGCAGTCACCGCGTATCGCCCTCTGGTGCTGAGTTTCATAACCTGTTGCCCTCTGTCATCCAATCCAACCGTGTTTTCACACCTCAGTATAGCAAATACCCGAGTAAATCACTCAGATATAAAAAGGAATAGTTTTCTCCCGTCTGCGTTATCCCATTAGTAAGGGAAGCCTCTTGTACGCGTTCAAAACGGGGGGTTCGGAGAAATTACTGCGAAGCGGGATTCTGGGTAGCGCTCAGAATCCCGCGCAGGATGTTGACTTCCACCTGCGTCAGGCGGGCCCGCTGGTAGACGTGCCTGAGGCGTCGCATGAGCAGCTTGGGTTGTCTGGGGTCCAGAAATCCGATCTCCAGCAACACGGTTTGCAGATGCTCAAACAACCGCTCGAGTTCCATCGACGTGGCAAGCGCATCCTCACAATCCACTGTATCGTGTTCTCCGGCTGCCATGAAAATTTCATAGCAGATCACCTGCACGGCAGCTGCGAGATTCAGTGAACTCATCGAAGGTATGGCGGTCACGTACTGGCACAGGTCCAACTCATCATTTGACAAGCCACTGCTCTCACGGCCAAAGACAATCGCCACGGGGCCCCGTTTCAACTCATGCCCTACCCTTGAACCCAGTTGCCGGGGCAAAATCTGCGGACAGGGCAGGCCGCGCTTTCGCATGCTGGTTCCGACGACGAACGTGCAGCTGCGAACAGCCTCCTTCAATGAAATACAGACCGTGGCGCGCTCAAGGATGTCCGCTGCGTCCACGGCCCGCACCGTTGCCTCGGGGTCCGGGAACCGTTTCGGATTGACCAGAACGAGACTTTCAATACCCATGGTCTTTGCCGCGCGGGCGGCGGCTCCGATGTTACCGGGATGCGAAGGCTCGACGAGAACAATGCTGACGGCGTTGGATATATTCATGGACACGGCAAAATCCCGGTTACAAACTTGTCACAAAAATATATACGGTTTTTGGTATGCTGTCCCAGCCCTGCGACTGCCCGACCAATTCCCATGCAAGCTGCACTACACATTGCAATCACGGCTGCACGTGAGGCAGGGAAAACCATTTCCCGCAACCTGGAGCGTGTCGATTCCCTTTCCATACACGCAAAAAAGAAAAATGATTTTGTCAGTGAGATCGACCATCAGGCGAAACGCGAGATCATCAGTATAATCCGCCGCGCATATCCGGACCACAGCATCCTCGCGGAAGAAAGCGGCCACAGTCACGGCAAACAGGACACGAGCGAGTACCAGTGGATCATCGATCCGCTGGATGGAACGACCAATTACCTGCATGGTTTTCCGCATCACTGTGTTTCGATAGCATTGCGTCACCGACAGCGCCTAGAAGCAGGTGTGATTTTTGATCCGCTCAGGGGCGAACTGTTCTGTGCCAGCCGGGGAAACGGCGCCACCCTGAATGACAGGAAAATCCGCGTGGCAGCGCTCAGCAGGCTGGAGGATACGCTGCTCGGGACCGGGCTGCCGTTTCGCGAAGGCCAGGACGTGGACGCGTACCTGGCGACGCTGCGCGCCCTGATCCTGCACACCTCGGGGATACGCCGCGCGGGATCGGCCGCACTCGACCTTGCCTATGTCGCGGCCGGGCGGCTGGACGGATTCTGGGAATTCGGCCTGAACATCTGGGATATCGCTGCAGGCTGCCTGATCATCCAGGAGGCTGGCGGGCTGGTCGGCGACCCTGCCGGCGGGCACACGCATCTGGAGACAGGCGACATTGTTGCAGCCAACCCGAAGCTGTTCCGGTTAATGCTGGACAGTATTCACCGGGCCCAGAAAGGCTGCAATCAAACCTGACTGCCGTCGTCACTCCTGTTCGCACTTTCCACCGGCATCAGATGCTCCTTGCTGACATCCAGCGCAAGCAGGGAAGTGCTGGCCACGTAAATGGATGAGTATGTTCCGACCAGCACGCCAACAATCAGGGCAATCGAAAATGCGTGAATCACCTCGCCGCCAAACAGAAACAGGGCAATCAGTACCAGTAATGTGGTGATCGAGGTCATGAGGGTGCGTGAGAGTGTCTGGTTGATGGAGGTGTTGATGACTCCTTCCGATGTGGCCTTGCGGATGCGCCTGAAATTTTCACGAATCCGGTCAAACACCACGATCGTGTCATTGAGCGAGTAACCGATCACGGCCAGCAGTGCTGCCAGCACCGTCAGGTCAAACTCTGTCTGGGTGAGTGCAAAAAAGCCGACCACCAGCACCACGTCATGCACCAGGGCTGCTACGGACCCCAGGGAGAAGCGCCACTCGAATCGCAATGCAACGTACACCAGAATGCCAAACAGGGCATACAGCATGGCCAGCCCCCCCTTGTCTCTCAGCTCGCCGCCTACCTGCGGACCGACAAACTCCACACGCCGCACCTCTGGCGAACCCGTGGGTTCCAGTGCATGAATCACCTTGTTGCTGAGAGAGGACTTGTCCCGGTCCGATTCCTCCACGGGCAGTCGGATCAAGACATCCCGGCTGGTCCCGAAGTGCTGGACGATGGCATCGTCCAGCCCGTTGGCAAGCAACGCTCCACGCACCGGTTCGAGCTGCACCGAATCCGAGTAGCCTACTTCAACCAGCGTGCCGCCTGTGAAGTCGATACCCAGATTCAGCCCACGGGCTGCCATTGCCACGATCGAGACCACGATCAAGACAGCCGATACCATCAAGGCATGCTTGCGCTTCCCCATGAAATCAATGTTCAGCTTGTCTTTCAGTAACTGCATGTCTAAACCGCAAGACTGGGTGATTTTTGGCTGCCATAGTAGAGATTGACCAGGGCGCGCGTTCCCATGATGGCGGTGAACATGGAGCAGACGATCCCGATGGACAGGGTGACTGCAAATCCCTTGATCGGTCCGGTACCAAACACAAACAGCACGATTGCAGCAATCAGTGTGGTGACGTTGGCATCCGCAATGGTAGAAAGCGCCTTGCTGTAGCCGGCATGGATACTGGCCTGGGGTGAGTTTCCGTTACGCAACTCTTCGCGGATACGCTCGAAAATCAGGACATTCGCATCCACGGCCATGCCCACGGTCAGCACGATCCCGGCGATGCCCGGCAAGGTCAGCGTGGCCCCCGGGATGAGAGACATGATCCCGATAATCAAGATCAGGTTGACCGCCAGTGCAAGGTCCGCCGCAATGCCGAACAGGCGGTAGTACAGGGCCATGAAGACCATTACCAGAATGAACCCGATGATGATGGACTTCTTGCCCAAATCGATATTCTGCTGCCCGAGGCTTGGGCCCACGGTGCGCTCCTCGACAATCTCGACGGGTGCTGCGAGCGCACCTGCACGCAGCAGCAGGGCAAGTTTGAGCGCCTCGTGCGTGGAATCCAGGCCTTCGATCTGAAAGCGTTTGCCCAGCTGTTCCTGGATGCGGGCCACACTGACGACCTCCTCGCTCGTGATGGTTTTTCTTATTTGTTCACCATCCTGGTTGATGATCACTGTCTTGTTGTCGATGAAGACAACGGCCATCAGCTTTTTGATGTTTTCGGCCGTGACCTTGCTGAAACGGGCGGCTCCCTTGCCATCCAGGGTGATGATTACCGCCGGCAGTCCGTTTTCATCAAAGCCCGAGTTCGCGTTGATGATCGAGTCTCCGGTCAGCATGACATCGCGCTTCAGCAGGATCGGACTTTTGCTGTCGCGTTCGTAATAGAGGATTGAGCCGGTTGGGATTCGTCCGGTCTCGGCCGCCTCAAACGGGTCCGACTGCTCGTTCACCATCCGGAATTCCACCGTCGCCGTGGCTCCCAGGATTTCCTTGGCCTGGGCCGTGTCCTGTACACCCGGAAGCTGGACCACGATCCGCGCAGCCCCCTGCTGCTGTATGACCGGTTCGGCAACCCCCAGTTCGTTCACCCGGTTACGCAGGGTCTGTATGTTCTGCTGTATGGCGAGACTCTGGGTCTCGCGCATGGTTTCCTCATTGATGGCAGCCACCAGCAAGAAGCCGTCATTTCCGTCCACCTCGGCGAAGTCCAACTCATTCCCATATTCCTTGTCGAGCACCTCGTGTCCCACGGTCCTGCTGGCCGCATCCCGGAACCGGATTTTCACTTCATCACCCGTCTGGGTCACGGAAAACCGTCGCAGCTTGGCTTCGCGCAGGTCCACGCGGACCGCAGCCGCATAATTGTTGATTGCCTTGGCGCCTGCCGCCTTCATATCCACCTCAAGCAGGAAGTGCACGCCGCCCCGCAGGTCCAGGCCAAGGTTCATGGGCGAAGCCCCGATCGAGCGTAACCACCCGGGCATCGAAGTCGCGAGGTTCAGTGCCACTACATGACGTCCATCCAATGCCTGCTTGCCAGCCTCGAACGCCTGCAATTGCTGTTCCGTATCTGAGAATCGCAGCAACAGCCGATTATCCCCCTGGTCCTCACTCTGTGCCTGGATGCCCTTCTCCTGAAGAGCGCGTCTGAGTACCGGAGGAGTGGCGGCATCCAGCACTCCGGATTCGTGCGAAACCTGGATTGCCGGCATGCTCGGGTACAGATTCGGCAAGCTGTACAGGCCGATGATCACGATCACTGCCAGAATGGAAAAATGCTTCCACAGGGGGTACTGGTTCAGAGGAGCCGTTGCCATGTGCCTAGCCTGTCAAGATGTCTTTGCAGAAAGATGAAAAACGCCTATACGCCTGCGTCAGTCATGTTTCAGTGAGCCTTTGGGCAGTACAGAGGAAACCGAGGTTTTCTGTAGCTTGACCGCCACTCCGTCAGCAATTTCCAGTGTGATCGAGTTCTCCCCGACCTTCAGGATTTTGCCCAGCATGCCACCGGAGGTCATCACCTCATCTCCCTTCGACAGCGAACCGATTAGGTTCTGGTGGTCCTTGTTGCGTTTTTGCTGGGGCCGGATGATCATGAAATACATGATCGCGAAGAAAATCGCGATCATGATGAAGATTTCATACCCGCCGCCCATGGACCCGGCGGTGTTTTGGGCCATAGCATCAGAAATCAGTAACATAGTACCCTTGCTTTTGTCTGGAGCCCGGTCGTTTCGAAGTACCGGGACCTCCTTGAAATTTGCAGCGCCGTATTATGCCACAGTCTCCGCGTCATGGGACTGCATGCGGTACAACTCCTCGGAAAATTCCGCAAAATTTCCGGCCCGGATCGCCTGCCGTATTTCGCGCATCAGATCCTGGAAATAATGCAGGTTGTGGATGGTGTTGAGGCGCGCCCCTAGAATCTCTCCACACTTGTCCAGGTGCCTCAGATACGCACGTGAGTAGTGCTTGCAGGTATAGCAACTACAACCCTCATCCACCGGGCGCGTATCCTGGCGATAGCGGCTGTTGCGGATACGTAGCAGTCCCTTTCGCGTGTAAAGAAAACCTGTGCGAGCATTGCGCGTGGGGAGTACACAGTCAAACATGTCAATGCCACGCCGTACAGCTTCAATGATATCTTGCGGTCGACCTGCGCCCATCATGTAGCGGGGTCTGGCTTCGGGCAGTATCTCCGTCATGGAATCCAGCAGGACAAGGCGTTCATCCGGCGCCTCTCCCACGCACAGCCCTCCAAGCGCATAGCCACTGAAATCCATAGCCGCCAGTTCAGTCGCACACTGCTTTCGCAATTCCGCATAGCGCCCGCCCTGCACAATTGCAAACAGGATGCTGTCGTGCATACCGTGTGCAGCCTGGCAACGCTCGGCCCAGCGCAAAGACAGTTGCATTGAGTCGAGAGCCTGGCTTCGGCTGGCCGTATGCGGCGTACAGTCATCCAGCACCATGATGACATCGGCACCCAGCTGTTGCTGGATCTCGATTGCAAGTTCAGGACTGAGAAAGACCTCTGCACCGTCTACAGGTGATTTGAACAAAACCCCCTGCTCTGTCATTTTCCTCATGGACGCCAGGCTGTAGGTCTGGAATCCTCCGGAATCTGTCAGGATGGGTCCTTGCCAATGCATGAAATCATGCAGTCCCCGATGCTGCCGGATGATGTCGACGCCCGGGCGCAGCATCAGATGGAAGGTGTTGCCGAGGATCATCTGCGTACCCGAGGTGAGCAACTCTTCCGGAGTCATGGCCTTGACAGTGCCATGCGTGCCGACCGGCATGAATGCGGGCGTGTCTACCTGGCCCCGCTCAAACATCAAGCAACCGCTGCGGGCAGAGCCGTCCCTTGCATGAATTTTGAACTGCATAATGCTCGTCCGTCGTATTTCCTATTTCCCGGGCTCGATAAACATGGCATCGCCGTAACTGTAAAAGCGGTAACGTTGTGCCACGGCATGCCGGTAGGCGGCCATGGTGGTCTCATACCCGGCAAAAGCACATACCAGCATGAGTAACGTCGATTTCGGCAAATGAAAGTTGGTCACCAGCCCGTCCACCACTCTAAATTGAAATCCGGGGAAAATGAACAGGCTGGTATCTCCCGAGTACGAACGTAGACCACCCTCCAGCGCCGCAGATTCCAGTGCGCGTACAGCCGTGGTGCCCACCGCGATGACACGCCCGCCCCGTCGTTTGCATGCCAACACTTTTTGGCACACCTGCGGTGTGACCTGCACCTGCTCGGCATGGAGCCTGTGCGCCTCGATGCTTTGTGTGCGAACCGGCTGGAACGTACCAGCACCCACGTGCAGGGTGATAAAGGCATGCCCGACTCCCTGTCGCTGCAACTGCTCAAGCATGGGGCGATCAAAGTGCAGCCCGGCGGTCGGTGCGGCCACTGCACCCGGGTGTCGCGCATACACCGTCTGATAGCGTTCACGGTCTCCCAGGTCTGGCTCTCTGTCGATATAAGGAGGTAGCGGGGTCTTGCCAAATTGCTCCAATAGCATCTCGATTTCTCCCTGGTCTTTGAACTGAAGCACAAAAAGATCATCTCTTCGGCCTTTGACTTCTGCGACCACATTATTTGCGAAGACCAGCTGGCTGCCAGGTGCCGGGGGCTTGCTGGCCTTGAGGTGAACGATCACCTTGCCCGCATCAAGAATGCGCTCGATCAGCAGTTCAACCTTGCCACCGGATGATTTTCTGCAAAACAGTCGCGCGGGAATGACCCGGGTATCGTTCAGCACCAGCAAGTCGCCTTCGCGCAGCAAGTGCTTCAGGTCCAGGAACTTCAGGTCCCGGTATTCACTGCCATGGCAAGCAAAGTGCAACAACCTGCCGGAGGTTCGCTCAGCAAGCGGAGACTGGGCAATGAGTGCTTCCGGGAGCTCGTAGTCAAACTGAACTAAATTCAAAACGTGTGGTATATTTCAGTAGGTCACGGTCTGGGTGTGCTGGCCTGCTAATTTACCCTAAACTTTTCAAGAATGCGCCGGGGTGGCGGAACCGGTAGACGCGCCGGATTCAAAATCCGGTTCTGGAAACAGAGTGAGAGTTCGAGTCTCTCTCCCGGCAATTTGGGAATCGAACCGTAAATTCCCACCTATTCCTAGAGGTTCTTAAGTATTTGAAAATATAGAGAAAAAATAGGCTTGTAAGTTCCGTTCGATTCCCATAAACTCCCAGATAGAACGTATGAAAAAGCGTGGGGAAAGCAAAAAATGGGTAAATTGACGATAGCCAAATCCAGGGCCATAACCGAGCCCGGAATGTATCATGACAGTCCGACACTGTACCTGTATGTCGCACCGGGTGGATCCAAATCCTGGGTGCAGAGAATCACGATCGATGGCCGCAGACACGACCTCGGCCTCGGTGGATTTCCACTTATTACTCCCGAGCATGCACGTCGCCGTGCAGCTGTGAACCGCCTCGAAGTCGCGGACGGCAAAGACCCGCTCGCTGAAAAGCGCAAGGCCAAGGCGCCGACCTTCAAGCAGGCCGCTCTCAAAACCTACGAGACCCTCAGGCCGCGCTGGCGCAACGACAAGGTGGCCAAAAACTGGATGCAACAACTCGACCGCTATGTCTTCCAGCGCTTTGGCAACATGCGTGTCGACAGAATTGGACGTGCAGACGTGCTTTCAATCCTGACACCAATCTGGAACACCAAGCCGGAGACGGCCCGCCGTGTGCGAAGGAGCATCCGGTCCACGTTCTCCTGGTGCCAGGCCAACGGGTTTGTCGACATCAACTATGCCGGCGAGGTCATCGATGGCGGGCTCCCCACCATGAGGGCCTTGAGGAAGAACTTGCGTGCCCTCCCCTACCAGGAGCTCCCTGAAGCCATCGAAACCGTAAGGGCATCCGGGGCCTCCCGGGCCGCCAAGGCCTGCCTTGAGTTTACGATCCTGACCGCCTGCAGGAGTGGCGAGGCACGCCACGCAGTGTGGAGTGAGATCGACCTGGACGAGAGGCTGTGGACGATTCCGGCGGAACGCACCAAGATCGGCCGCGAGCATCGCCAGCCGCTGAGTGAGCAGGCCATCGCAGTGCTGCAGGATGTGCGTGACCTCCAGGATGATTCCGGCCTGATTTTCCCCTCCCCTTACAAAAAGGGGAATCCGTTGTCGAACATGGCCCTGACCAAGGTATTGAGAGACAACGACCTTGCAGACCGTGCGACGGTCCATGGCTTTCGGGCGAGTTTTCGAACCTGGGCCAGCGAGAAAACCAATGCGGACCACGCCGTCATGGAGCTTTCACTGGCACATACCGTAGGGTCCTCAGTGGAGCAGGCGTATGCACGATCTGACCTGCTCGCCAAGCGCCGGAGACTGATGGACCAGTGGGGTGCGTTCGCAACAGGAGATACTGCAGGGAAGGTCGTGCAACTCCATGCCTAAAGCATTGTCAGCCGAAGATGAGCGCTTTCTTCGGGATTTTCTTGATTTGAGAAGTGGTGAGTATCTTCTGACAACGGACACGCTGCTTTTTTTGTGGCGAGACGAGATCCCCCGGGACAAGCTTTCTGCTCTAGGCGTTCCACTGCCGAAAGTCGAGTACCGGTCGCCTGACAACAAGG